>QNAY01000033.1 GCA_003645605.1 Thermodesulfobacteriota bacterium | reverse complement strand
CCTTGGAAAGCTGGGAATAGATGTTGCACTCAGCCCAAGGCTTGTAGCAGCCAATATGATTCTGCGTTTTGTGAGGCGGGGCGCGATTCTCTCTGTTGCTTCATTACTTGGGAGCGAGGCGGAGGTGCTGGAGCTTGTGGTCTCTGAGCGTTGGGTGTATGTAGATAAGCCCTTAAGATCTATAGACTTTCCCTCGGATACCAACCTTGGTGCAGTGGTCAGGCAAGGAAAGGTGATCATTCCCTCAGGAGATACGGTGCTGAAGGCAGGAGATCGACTGATAATCTTCAGCATGAAGAAGGCGATCCCCATGGTGGAACAGCTCCTCACCTCATGAGACTCGGTACGGGTACTATCGGGGTCCTGTTGGGCTGGCTCTTTCTCTTCCTTTCAGTTGCCCTTTTGATACCCATCGCATTCAGCATATATTACGATGACGGGAACTGGCGGTTCTTTGTTATCTCCAGCGCAATTGGATTTGTGCTTGGAGGAGGGCTTGTTTGGTCTTGTGTCTCAGAACCGGAGATAGGTCATAGGGAGGGATTTGCAATTGTGGCCTTTAGCTGGTTTGCTGCCGCCGCCTTGGGGGCATTGCCATATTATCTCTCCGGGGCCATCCCGAGCTATCTCAATGCCTATTTTGAATCCATGTCCGGTTTTACCACTACCGGTGCCACAATATTGGAAAGGGTTGAGGTCCTGGGGCCCAGTCTGCTCTTCTGGAGGGCCTTTACACAGTGGCTGGGGGGTATGGGGTTTATTGTCCTCTCCCTGGCAATTCTGCCTATACTCGGGATCGGAGGCATGCAGCTCTTCCGGGCGGAGATGCCCGGCCCTACAAAGGACCGTATTGCGCCCAGAATTCAGGATACGGCTCGGATATTGTGGAGTGTGTACTTGCTCTTTACGGCCGTTGAGACCGTATTGCTTATGTTTGCCGGCATGAGCTTTTTTGATGCCGTCTGCCATGCCTTTTCCACTCTGGCTACCGGGGGCTTTTCCACCAGGACCGATAGTATAGCGGCATTTCACAATCCGTGGATCGATCTCATTGTAATCGTGTTTATTATCCTTGCGGGAATAAATTTCTCCCTCCATTACCGCCTGCTTTCAGGTAACTTAAAGGCATTCGGCCAAAGCGAAGAACTCCGTTTTTATCTTGGAATAGGCATTGTTGCGACCATATTCGTTATACTTGCAAATATTTTTTTTGCAACATATGACTCATGGTCGGATAGTTTGAGATATAGTACTTTTCAAGTATGGACCATACTCACCGGCACTGGCTTCCACACAGCGGATTTTGATCAGTGGGCACCTGTGTGCAAAATTACACTGGTCACTCTTATGTTTTTGGGAGGAATGGCAGGTTCTACTACCGGCGGTATTAAGCAGGCACGAATATTCTTGTTCTGCAAGTTCACGAGAATGCAGATACGAAAACTGATCCACCCAAGGGCGGTGTTATTCGTCAAACTTGACAATCGCAAAGTCCCCGCAGAGGTGGTCCAGTCCATACTGGGATATCTCTCTTTATACGCAGTTGTATTTGTGGTTGCGACTCTGATTGTAACCGGACAGGGGCTGGACATGGTTACCGGCTCTGTGGCGGTCGTTGCTACTTTAAACAACATAGGCCCGGGGCTGGCAGGCGTCGGCCCCTGCGAGAATTATGCTCATATCCCTGGTTTATCTAAGGGCGTTCTTATCATGTGTATGCTGGCAGGACGGCTGGAACTTTATACTATAATTATACTTTTTGTGCCTTCGTATTGGAAGGATATTCGCTATCCCAGGTGGCGGTGGAGTAAAGCATGATAAAAGGAGGTAACCGGTCACTGGTTCAGAGGTTCAGGGGACTGGTTGTATGGCAGGAATATTTGGATATATTGTCGCTTCGGTCACAGTTTTCAAGAAGCTGATAGATTTAAGGGTAATATCACTTGACAGGAAAAGACTAAACATCCCTCGTCTGTAAGAAGAGGGATGTTCAGTTGCATTATATTTAGTGCCTGAACGAAAACCCCTCTTTTTGTCATTTCGACCGTAGGGAGAAATCTTTAATGCCTGTATTTTCAGTACGATAAGATTTCTCGCTTTGCTCGAAATGACAGTTTGGGTTAGTTTTCGTTCAGATACTATTTATTTCAAACCGCAAATAAACTGCGAACGATGCAGGTAAGGTTTTGAACTGCACCTGAAATCGGGAATGGTTTCAAACAGGAAACTTGCTAATATACACGAGGAATTCATGGAGACTTTAATCGCTAAACACTGGCACCACCTGCCTGCAGACGAAGTGGTTGATCTCTTGGAGAGTGATCACGCAAGGGGTCTGGACATATTCACTACAGAAAATCGCCTGGAAGAATTCGGCCCCAACATGATCACTGTCAAAGGAGAAAGGGGGGGGCTGTTACGCTTTCTCCTCCAGTTCCACCAGCCACTTATCTACATTTTAATCGCAGCCGGTGTTATTACGGCCGGCCTTCAAGAGTGGGTAGATTCCGGCGTTATTTTCGGGGTTGTGTTTGTTAATGCCATCATCGGGTTCGTCCAGGAATCAAAGGCTGTCAGGGCCCTGGAGGCCCTGGCCCGGACAATGACAACCGAGGCCACTGTGCTGCGGGAGGGGGAGAAGCTGCGTATTCCTGCAACAGAAGTGGTTCCGGGTGATATTGTCTTGCTGCAGGCAGGTGACAAGGTGCCTGCAGATATGCGCCTGATCCATTTACGCGATTTGCAGATCGATGAATCCGCGCTCACCGGCGAATCCGTTCCTGTTGAAAAGGCATCGGACACACTTGATCACGATACAATTCTCGCAGATCGACGGAACATGGCCTATTCCTCGACCCTGGTCACTTACGGACAGGGAAAAGGTGCCGTTGTCTCCACCGGCGACCACACGGAAGTCGGCCGCATTTCTCAACTTATTTCTACGACGCAGGAGCTGGAGACGCCGCTTACTCGAAAGATAGCCCACTTCAGCCACGTCCTGCTCTATATGATCCTGGCCCTTGCAGCAGTCACTGTTGTGGTTGGCGTTGCCCGCGGGCAATCCATCTTCGACATGTTTATGGCCGCCGTAGCCTTGGCCGTGGGTGCCATCCCGGAAGGTCTTCCGGCTGCCGTAACCATAACGCTGGCCATTGGCGTTTCCCGGATGGCGCGTCGTAAGGCCATCATTCGAAATCTTCCGGCGGTTGAGACCCTTGGCAGTACCACGGTCATCTGCTCGGATAAAACCGGAACTCTTACCGAGAATCAGATGACTGTCCAGGAAATCTTTGCCGGCGACCGGCGATTTGAAGTAACCGGTGTGGGATATGAACCGTCAGGCCGGATTCTCAGACAGGGAAGCCCGGTGGATGCCGGTAAATCAGCAGTGCTGGCGGAGTGCCTGCAGGCCGGCGCGCTGTGCAATGACAGTTTACTGGTGAACAAGGAGGGCTCCTGGCAAATACAGGGGGATCCCACCGAGGGAGCATTGATCGTCGCAGCGAACAAAGAAGGCCTGTCCATGGACATAGTGCAGGAAAGGTTTCCCCGCATAGACGCGATACCCTTTGAATCCCGGTACCAGTACATGGCAACCATGCATGACGCCGGGAGTGACAACCCAAGGATCGTCTATATCAAGGGCGCCGTTGAGGCCGTTCTGGACAGATGCGATTCCCACCTTGATGAAAGTGGGAATTCAACAACACTGGATCCGGCCCGGATCCTCAAAGGTGTAGATGAAATGGCCTCTAGGGGGTTACGGGTACTCGCCTTTGCCAGAGTAGAACTGCCGGCTGGGACAAGCATTTTAAGCCATTCAGATGTGGATTCCGGGCTGACCTTCCTCGGTCTTCAGGGCATGATTGATCCGTCGCGTCCTGAAGCGGTTGCGGCAGTCAAAGTCTGCCAGACAGCGGGCGTTCATGTCAAGATGATTACAGGCGATCACGCCCTGACAGCGGTTACCATTGCGAAACATATGGGCCTGAACGGTGTCGGTGACCCTGATACTGGTGCATTGGCTGTTGTCACTGGGCGGGAACTGTCGGAAATCTCCGACAGAGAACTCCTTGATGTTGCCGAGCAGACCGCAGTCTTTGCCAGGGCAACCCCGGAGCAGAAGCTCCGTCTGGTTGAGGCGCTGCAGCACCGCGGACACGTTGTGGCCATGACTGGAGATGGTGTGAATGATGCCCCGGCCCTGAAAAGAGCGGATATCGGTGTGGCGATGGGTGTGACCGGCACCGATGTAGCCAAGGAGTCTGCCGATATGGTCCTGACAGACGACAACTTCAGCTCCATCGAGGCTGCGGTCGAGGAAGGAAGGGGCGTCTTTGACAATTTGACCAAATTCATCGTCTGGACTCTGCCGACCAACCTGGGAGAGGGCCTGGTTATCATGGCCGCGATACTCGCCGGCGTCACGCTGCCCATCCTTCCGGTGCAGATTCTCTGGATCAATATGACCACCGCAGGCTTCCTGGGGCTTACGCTGGCTTTTGAGCCCAAGGAGCCCGGTATTATGACGCGTCCGCCCCGTGATCCTAAGACCCCTATACTCACCATGGTGCTGATTGAACGAATTCTCTTGGTGGGATTGCTGCTGCTGGCCGCATCGTTTACCCTTTTCCAGTGGGAACTTGCGGTAGGAACCAGTGTGGCCCAGGCACGCACGGTTGCAGTTAATGTTTTTATCATCATCGAACTTTTTTATCTTTTCAACTGCCGTTCGTTGAAAAAATCAATATTTGGACTCGGATTATTTTCTAATCTTTGGGTCTTCGGCGGAGTTGCCGTCATGCTTGTTTTGCAGATGTTTTATACATATGCTCCGGTCATGAACCGGTTATTCCATAGCGCGCCCGTAGGTCTTGACGCCTGGGGACGGACAGTTACAGCTGGGATAATTACGTATTTTATTGTGGAGGCTGAGAAATGGTTGAGGCAGAGAAGCGTTGTGTAACCAGCTATTAAGGCTTGTAGGCCTGTCTGTCTGAGGTGGAGGAGTCGTCCGGTTGGATATGCAGTGGCGGCCGATTGCCTTTGGAGCGTAGCCAATTGATGGTCTGCAGGACCTTCGGCTGTTGCACGATGCGCCGCTCGAGTGGATATTTGCCAGGAAAGTCCAGCAGCATCACGCCGATCAGTATCGTCAGCAGGCCCTGCCCGGGCAGGAGCAGCATGGCAATACCTCCTGCTATCAGTGTGAGTGCCAGCAAGTTCTTGCCAATCAGCAATGTAAGGCGGATGGCCTGGTGTTGATCTTTCCAGCGGGTTGGGTATGGTACCCGGTGATCGAAGTAATCGGTTGGGATGCGTGTTACGAGGATAGGCATGAGAATTAATGTGCCCACAAAGATGATCACGGAAAAACCCACCAACCACCCTAGCATGGTCTGATGCGCGTTAATCCATTCAAGCATACCTGAGTCTTTCATTCGGTTTGGTCATGACAGTAGATAAAATTTACACGGCTTTTGTGGGCTGCGCCCACCTGACCAGGTGACCGCCATACGTGCTCAATATTCCAGAACAGCACGAAATGGGCCACATTCCAGTCACCATGTGCAACTACAACATAACCATAGTATTATTGCAACGGAAGTGACAGTAAAATCAAAAAAATTCCAACCTCTATTTATGATTGATCAATGCGGTTTATTTACAAGAACAAATAGCAGATGTAGTTTGCAGCCTTGGGTGCCTTCTGAGAATGGGCCGCTGCGGATTCAGGATATCTCATGGAGGTTTTGTTTGTGCGTATCTTGTTCATTGAGGACGATCAGCGAATAGTAGATTTTGTATGCCAAGGTTTTACTAAGGCTGGATTTGTGGTAGTACCGGCCTATAATGGGTTGGAGTGATTGGACTTAGCTCTTCAAGAGACCTTTGATGTCATAATTATTCATTCAGGAGACACAGTGTTGAAGGCCGGAGACCGACTGATAATCTTCAGCATGAAGAAGGCGATTCCCATGGCAGAACGGTTCCTTGCCTTATGAGACTGGGTACTATCGGGGCCTTGTTGGGTTGGCTCTTTATCTTTCTTTCAGTTGCCCTTCTGATCCCCATCGCATTCAGCATATATTACGACGATGGGAACTGGCGGTTCTTTGTTATCTCCAGCACAATCGGATTAAGTCTTGGAGGAGGGCTTGCCTGGTCTTGTGTCACAGAGCCGGAGATAGGTCATAGGGAAGGGTTTGCCATTGTGGGCTTTAGCTGGCTTGCTGCCGCCGCCCTGGGGGCGTTGCCATATTATCTCTCCGGGGCCATCCCGAGCTATCTCAATGCCTATTTCGAATCCATGTCCGGCTTTACCACCACAGGTTCCACAATATTGGAAAGGGTTGAGGTCCTGGGGCCCAGCCTGCTCTTCTGGAGGGCCTTTACCCAGTGGCTTGGGGGTATGGGGATTATAGTCCTTTCCCTGGCGATTCTGCCCATACTCGGAATTGGAGGCATGAAGCTCTTCCAGGCAGAAATGCCCGGCCCTACAAAGGACCGCCTTGCGCCCAGGATCCAGGATACGGCCCGTATCTTATGGAGTGTGTACGTGCTCTTTACGGCAGTTGAAACCGTATTGCTTATGTTTGCCGGCATGAGCTTTTTTGATGCCATCTGCCATGCCTTTTCCAGTCTGGCGACCGGCGGATTTTCTACCAGGACCGAGAGTTTGGCCGCATTTCATAATCCGTGGATCGATATCATTATAATCGTGTTTATTATCCTTGCTGGAATAAATTTTTCTCTTCATTACCGCCTGCTTTCAGGTAACTTAAAGGTATTTGCTCAAAGCGAAGAGCTCCGCTTTTACCTTGGTATAGGCATTTTTGCTACTATATTAGTCATGTTTGTAAATATCCTGTTCGGCACCTATGATTCATGGTCAGACAGTCTGAGATACGGTGCATTTCAGGTCTGGTCTATGCTCACTACCACCGGCTTTGGCACAGCGGATTTTGATCAGTGGGCACCTCTGTGCAAATTTACCCTGGTTGCCCTTATGTGCTTGGGAGGGATGGCAGGTTCTACCAGCGGCGGCATTAAGCAGGTCCGAATACTTATGTTTTGGAAGTTTACGAGAATGCAGATAACAAAACTGATTCACCCAAAGGCAGTGGAGGCAATCAAACTTGATAATCAAAAGGTCCCTGCAGAAGTAATCCAGTCCATACTGGGATATCTCTCTTTATATATGGTAGTATTTGTTGTTGCGACTATGATAATAACCGGACAGGGAATAGACCTAATCACCGGCTCTACGGCGGTTATTGCTACTTTAAACAACATAGGCCCAGGGTTGGGAGGCGTCGGCCCCTGTCATAATTTCGCCGGACTCCCTGATCTTTCAAAGGCCGTTTTAATAATATGTATGGTGGCGGGACGGCTGGAACTTTACACCATAGCTGTACTTTTTGTTCCTAGGTATTGGAAGGATGTTCGCTATCCAAGGTGGCGGTGGAATAAAGCCTGAGCAAGGGGCAAGGGGCAGGGGGTACAACCCTGAACGGTGAATCCTGAACCCGTGAACGGTTACTAGTTAGTGTCTGAACGAAAACTAACCAAAACTGTCATTTCGAGCAAAGCGAGAAATTTTATCGTACTGAGAATACAGGCATTAAAGATTTCTCCCTACGGTCGAAATGACAAAAAGAGTGGTTTTCGTTCAGGCACTAGTTACTCAAAGGAGATATTGTCATGGCACTTATGGAAATAAACGTTTCCCCCCTTGGAACCGGATCCACGAGTGTAGGAGAATTTGTAGTAAACATGCAGAGGCTGCTTGCAGAGCAAGAGCTTCCATATGAACTTACGGACATGGGGACGATAATTGAAGGAGACATTGATCAGCTCCTTGCTGTAGCAACGGCCTTGCATGAAAGCACTTTTTCTCATGGGGCGAAACGGGTATATACGGTTATAAAGATAGATGACCGCCGTGACAAAGAAGTCCATCTGGGTCATAAGACCGGATCGGTCAAAGAAAGGCTGTAAGCGTTCACAGGGCACCGCATCTGCTTTGTTGTCGGGCACTTGAAGTACAGGAAGTACGTCTGCGTACCCGTACGCCTCGCATCTGCAGCACCCTGTAAGCGCTTACAGTTCGGTGGGTTGCGGTAAAATGGATGGGCGTTGTAATCCAGTGAACAGTTACGAAAGGCTTTGATGAAGCGATTTCTTCCTCTTTTTACGACAATTGCCTTTATTGCACTCCTGGCACTGGGAATCTGGTCCGGCGAGGTGCCTGTAGTCTGGCATAAGGCCATTACCGTATGCCTTAGCTGTATTGGAATCGGCTAATGGAACGTCTGCGCGGAAAAAGCCAGTATATCTTTGCATTGCTGGCTAACGCTTACTGGCTTTTCCCGTGGAAAAGTTCCATATATCAAGGACCTCTTAAGAAAATCTGTTTTCCTGGGCTCAATTGTCACTCCTGTCCTGCCGCCACCACGTCCTGTCCCCTTGGCGCCTTTCAGAATCTTCTGGCAACTCTGCGCCCGGGTCTGCAGATGGGACAGATGCATATTGGGGCATACGTTTTGGGAAGTCTTGGTCTGATAGGTTCTGTCGCGGGCCGGATGCCCTGTGGCTGGATTTGCCCCTTTGGCCTGTTGCAGAAGTGGCTGTTCCTCCTTCCGGTTCCCAAGTTTTCCTTCTGGAGACCCCTCGGAAGAGGGCCCTACCTCTTCCTTGTTGTCTTTGTAGTCTTGCTCCCTTTGCTTGTGGTGGATTCATCAGGTTACGGCTCCGTCTGGTTCTGCAAGTATGTCTGCCCGGCAGGGACGCTTGAGGCCGGTATTCCGTTGCTTTGCCTCGATCAGGGGCTCCGTCGTGCCGCAGGCTGGCTGTTCGCATACAAGTTTATCGTGTTGAT
>QNAY01000381.1 GCA_003645605.1 Thermodesulfobacteriota bacterium | reverse complement strand
TTATCTAGAAGATGGCCGTGTGGCATTTGGAGACAGGTATGGCCTGCATTACATGAAGTTCAAGGATGAAGGGCTGGCAGCTCCTATTGTGAAAATACACATCGACTATAAAGCTTCGTTACGCTTTGATGAAACAATGAACATTAAAACCACGCTACACTGGTGCAATGCCATGAGACTGAACTTTGGATATCATATTACAGACCGGAATGGACGTCTGATGGCCACGGGATATACTGTTCAGCTCCTGACAGATATGAAGGGGGATGTTTTGCTCGTACCGACTGTCTGGATTGAAGATTTTCGACAAAAGTGGAAAGATGGCAAGCTGGAATGAAATCAGTAGCTATTGTGGCCACTAGAGCGATAACTTCTCTTGGCAATTTAGACGAGACGTGGAGCGGATTGATGGAAGGATACTCTGCCCTTGCCTGTCTTAAAGCAGACGGTTTCTTGGGCAAATGGCCGGTAGTGTTAATAGAGAGGCTTGAAGGAGAACCGGGAACAGCAAAACGACTTCATTCACTGATAAAATTGCTTCTTGCTGACAGCCCCCTGATTCCGCATGACACCACCCTCATTCTGGCCATCACAAAAGGGGCTCCGGACGAATTCCTTCCCGGGTCAGCTAGTCCCAGGCCAGGCCAACCTTGTGATACAGCAAGTTATATAGCAAGAGAATTTGGCCTTAAGGGTCCTGTAAATCAGCGCTGCCTGTGCATCCGGGACAATAGCTGTAATCCAAGGGATACACAGAATTATCAGTGGTGATGCAAAAACGGTCGCCGTGATTGGTATAGATATGTTAAGCCGGTTTTGCAAGTCTTTGGATAAATCCTTCATTAGCCGTGATTCGTTTTGAAACTTTTTTGTAGTGTTCATTATATATTTCCTTCTATTTTGTTTAGTTTTTATAATTCAGTTTATAAATATATGTACAGCAATACTTATCATAAGTAAAAGTATTACTATATCAGTAGCGAGTATAAAAATCGCTGCTGTCTTTTGAAATCCCCACATATTTGGGTACTTTGTTTTCATTTTTTTAAAAAGGCACCCAGCAATAAAAAATATTACAGCTAATATTAGGGACAATAAAAAACAATATAATACTACTAATTTTTCTTCCATGGCACACCTCTGTTGGGTGACACAAAGTTAATCGTGTCACCCAGGTAAATGGCGCTTTCTCCTCAACCTTGCCGTTCCTTCGATCATGGACGTGATGGGCTTTCCCTGGGCGAAGGAGCGGGAATCATGCTTCTATGCGCCACAGAAGAGGCCCATAAACGCAATTGGCCTATCCTTGCCAGGATAACCGGATGGGGGGGCGGCCTGTGATGCTGTTCACATCACAGCACCGGACACCTGTAATTTTTTGGGGGGGAATTGGCGCTGTTGGGGTTCATGTCTCTTTGTTTTTATGCCGGAATTTATTCACCTTGCCACAAATAAAACCAATCACAAAGCCAAGAGCTACCATCAGGGGCATAAAGATAATTTGGGATATATGAATTTTCCAAAAAAGTATTCGAAAGGTTACAGGCTGGGTATTCTGGATCAAAACAATCAATAATAAAGCAGCAAGCACTAAAATAACTATGATTTTGGGCTGCACAAGATATCCTTCCCATCCGGAATTTAAAGGATGTTTAACTCTTCAGGCTGAAGGATTTCAACCAGTTCGCAACGCTCGAATGCCCTAAGTTCCGTCCCTATTAGCCTTCTACCTTCAGTCTATCCACCTGAATAGTTACGACACTTAACTCTTCTCCATAAAACTGAACAGGCGATCCATAAGTTCGTCAGGATCAGGAGTTTCCCCGCTGAGGGCAAGGGCCAGAAGTTCACCGCCTAAAACCTGGGGTGCAATAAGCATGTCCGGCTGTACGCGCCGGACTCTGGATATATTTTTTGCATCATTCACCGCGCATATGGTTTTGACTTTGACGTCCACCTCCTTAACTGCCATTACAACAAAGGCATTTTCTGAATCGTCATCACCTAATGCTAGTACAGCCTGGGCTTTCTCCACCCCGGCCTTGCGCAAGATCTCAACACTGCTGGCATCACCTTCTATTATGTCTGCGTCAGCCAACTCCTCCAGATCAGAATCCCTGGGGACAATGACAGCCACGGGAATGTTTCGTCGCTGCAACTCAAGATAGGTATTGTTGGAAAGCGTAGTATTACCTACGATTATTACGTGATTATTACGTTCCATACTTTCTCCTTTGGTTTCTATGAACTTGCGGAGGCGACCGGTAACGATAGGCGCGAGGACCGTAGTAGCTGAAGTGGTAAAAACCGTGATTCCCAGGATAATCAGAGAAACAACATACAGGCGAGTCATTTCCGTACCTGGCGTAATTTCCCCATATCCTACGGTAGACATGGTCACCACTGTGAAATAAAGAGCGGTAGATAAATTCGGGTCAACCGGAACTGGTGTGGTAAATCATCCCCTTTTTGTCAATTATTCCTTGTTTTACAGGTAGTTATGCCAATATTAAATATTGACATTTTTTACCCTTTTTACCCTTGTTAAACCGTTG
>QNAY01000380.1 GCA_003645605.1 Thermodesulfobacteriota bacterium | reverse complement strand
ATTGCACCAAAATGCGTATTTCCAACGGATTATGCTTTGAAACCTGAAAAAGGCTGTTGGCTGTCAGGGGGGAAAGTGAATAATTACGGGAGTACGTCTGCGTACCCGTACGCCTTGCATCTGCAGCACCCTGTAAACGCTTGTACAGTGAGCTTTAACGCCTACTTGAGGATATTACAGGTCTCCAGCTATTTTTATTCCTTTCAAGGACAATGAGAGAACTTGGCACAAGACCCGAGTGATCTCTCTCACTGAGTTTAAATATACCCATGACTCCATAATATTTTTGATCGAGATCCTCAAGGGCCTGGCGCAGATCCCTATGCGTAGCAGTGCTTGACGTCCTCAGCCCCATTGCCGTGAGGTGGAGCGCATCCCAGGCCATACCTGCTGCCAGAGATTCTTCAATAGAAAAGCCACTTGCCTCTTTTCCCATTGCATTCATAAATCTATTTATTGTAAATGCACAGGGATGCGATAATGGAATATCATAGCCTAAAAGTAGCGGAGGTGCCGCTGTCCACAGCTTAAAAAGACCTGTATATTTTTTTAGCATACCTGATGAGAGAAGCTGCACCGGAACCGCTACATGTATACCCATTCTTTTCACAGAACGTAACAATACAGGCCCACAACTTCTTGGACCCCAGGCCACAATTACCTGTGCCCCTTCCTCCTTGAATCGCTGTAACTGTGAAACCATATCAGTGTCATGTAGCCCAAAGTTTTGGGGCGGCAGAATGCGCAAACGATATTCCGGTCCATAGCCCTGAAGCCACAAGGAAGCCCTCTTCCCCCTCGCGTTGTCAGCTACAAGAGGACCCACTAGTTCAAGGCCGGCCCTGGCAAACTCCCGGAAAAGGATCTTTATCGCAGGTCCAAGGCTCGGGGAAATGCTAAAAGTCCAGCGAACAGATTCATTCTTTCTGTAGGGTAAAAGAGGGTCATCTCCAGATGTCAACACCATGGGTACATTGCGTGTCTCTGCATAGTTCCTCAGGACCGGAGTCAGGGCTTCACTTGTAGGACCCAGCAAGGCCACTACCTTTTCCTGTTCAACAAGTTTCCTGGCCTCAAGTAACAATCTGCCCGGTTCACCTCTGGTGTCTGCCACTACCAACTCAAGAGGCCTTCCACCAACTCCCCCCTGGGAATTGAGACACTCCACAGCCTTTCTCGCTGCAATATAGGCAGCTTGGCCCTCTCTGCGGTAGTCTCCTGTAAGATCCCATAGCCCACCTACAGATATCGATAAGGCATCCTTACGGCACACTGCTTTGTCAGCAATCAGCACACTTGCGACAATAAATAAAAAAAGGCAGCACAGTATCCTAAGGAGTTGCATTAGCTAATCCCAGGTTTATCTGATTTATAGGGCGATTTTTATTTCAGCCTGGCAAGCTTTTTCTTGGCTACACTTACCTGCGGGCTCTTTGGGTACTTTTTGATAAGTTTGTTAAGTACGATTTTTGCGCTTTCGTTGTCTCCGAGCTTCGCAAAGGCAATGCCCTGTTTCAGCAAGGAATCCGGCACTTTGTTACTTTTTGGATATCTGCTTATTACCTTCTGGTATTCCAGAATTGCCTCTTCAAAGCGCTGTATGTTGTACTCACACTCACCCATCCAGAAATAGGCATTGGCAACCCTTTTCCCATGGGGGTGTTTTTCTATATATGTCCTCAGGGTCTTTTTGGCATCCTTGTATTTTTTCTGTTTGATTAGATCTAAGGCCTGTTGATACAGGTCCACTGCACCCTGAGCGGCATTTTTCCTGGCCTGCTCCACTTCCTTTGTTACCTTAGTAGAGGCTTGAAGTAATTTGACTTCTTCTCTCAGATTTTCTACTTGTTTTTTGAGATCCTCTTTGAAACGAAGTGTCGCCTCTTCCTCCTGCGCACTTTTGTGACCAATCTGGTCGATCAGGCCGTTTAGCCTGAGGAGTTCTGCCTGCAACTCGTCCATCCGGTTTACAAGCTCTGCCTGCCGACTCCTTACAGCGGCGATGTCTTGCTTGCCAACTTTCTGTGTGATCTTTTTCAGCTCCGCAATTTCCTGTTTCAGGAAGTTAATCTGATTGCTAAAAGAACGGTTCTCTGCAGACAGACTGTTTATACGCCTTTCCAGCATATTCACTTGGTCCTGTGGGGCACAGTGGACCAATAGCATGGGCAGGAAAGCAACAACAACCAGCCACATTGCTTTTAGAAAAACCGACCTGCTCTTTTCAGAAAAAACTATGCATTTCAAATTCTTGAACGACCGCATCTCAGACTCCTTCTTACTAAAAATGTTGAATGCTGAATTGTGGAAGAAGATTGAAAAGATTTGTACCTTACCTTAATTCAACATTCAACATTTAGCATTCAACATTCTTAAGGGGGTTCTAAAGTCTATTAGGGCCCCAGTTGGCTATCCCCACACCATTTGAATAACGCAGCAACATGCGCTGTCCTCTGCCATTAGCATACATTACAAACAGGGCCTTTTCAGGACCCATTCTGGTTGAACTAAATAAAATCTGCCTACCGTCCGGGGACCATGAGGGGTTCTCGTTAT
>QNAY01000032.1 GCA_003645605.1 Thermodesulfobacteriota bacterium | reverse complement strand
TTTTTGCCGTCTTCTTCGTTGCTCGTCGATCACATAACCCGTTATGCTCGCTCCTCGCGCCTTGAATACAACAAAAAATCCTGTTAATTTTTGTTCAACTTATTTATCTCCCGTTCCTAAGAACAGAATTATTTAATACAGATTCGGATTTCGAATTTCTGACCGAGAAAACCAACCGAAAACAAAGGAAGTGTAACAAATGGCAAAATTAACACAGGACATGAAGGACATTATGGGAAAGAGCAGAGGCTATGCCGTAGCCACGTGTGACAAGGATGGCATTCCAAACGTGGTTCCTATTCACTTTGTCAAGATCCTTTCTGATGATGAGATCATGCTGGCTGATATCTTTATGAAAAAAACATTCGAAAACATTCAGCAGAAACCGGTCATGGCTGTCTCCGTATGGGATTGGGATGTTAAACCTCGCAAAGGCTTTCAATTCAAAGGGACCCCCAGAATCGAGACGTCAGGCAAGATTTACGACATGGCGGTTGAGATGGTTAAGGCGGAAAAACCCGACCTGACAGCGAAGTCGGCTGTTGTGGTTAAAATTACGGATATCTTTGTCACCTCTCCCGGCCCAAACGCCGGAAAGAATGTGAATGAGATTTGAAGGCGATAGAAATAGTGTCTGGCAGAGTATTGAAAAGAAAATGAAAGGATAGGTTGCTTTTTTCTGAAATCGTGTCCTAATAGAGGAAGGCGCATTGACATAATCGCCTTTCTCTTTTTTCATGATTCTACAAGAGCCCGGGTGGTGAAATTGGTAGACACAAGGGACTTAAAATCCCTCGGTATAATATACCGTGCCGGTTCGACTCCGGCCCTGGGCACCAAATAAAAAAGAGCGGGGCCAAATGACCCCGCCTGTGATGTTGATTGTGTCTTTTTATGAGCCTTTTTTGTGGCTCGTTTTTACGACACTGTTAGGCTATAAACTCTGTAAAAACATAGCAAGGTCCCTGCCATCCACGTCATTGTCCTCGTCATAACCACATTCACAAGTATCACAATCAGTTTTGCCAAACTCATCTGCAAATTCTGCCAGACTAGATGCAACAGCGGTGTAGTGAGCAACGTATATCTCTGATGCCGTACCTTCACCACCCATCCAGGCGATATTGTTGCCACTGGTGCTGGGATATCTATCATTCATGGAATTATTGGTAACCTGTTCAAAGCCGTTTTGACCATCTTCACGGACATAGATCTCCCAGTCTTTGCCATCATTCCACATTGAGACGGTTAGATTTCCATCAGTCTGTGGGTTGTCCTCCAAGATGAAACCTTCAGGGAGTTCCTGTATCGTCCCTTCCGAAATATCGTAAATAAACAAGGTAGCATCACCATTCACATCGGTCTGAACCCAGATAACAGATTCGCTGTTAATCCTGGGAGAACTGTCATCCTTTTGATTGTGGGTAAGTTGATCGCCTTGTCCTGTAATAATGTCATAAATTTGAATTTCTCCGGGTTCAACTGAGCCTGTAACCTGGTGTGATGCCCATACAACCCGGCCGCCTGCGATCCGGGGAGGTGAATCCACGTTACTGTCGTTAGTGATTCTAGTGGTTTTACCGGTCGCTATATTATATTGGAAAACCTCGCCGCCTTGATTGCAGGCACCAAACCAGACCACATATTTACTGTCTGTCCGTGGTGAAATGCTATCGTAGTTATTGTTCGTAATCCGGGTAGTCTCTTCATTGTCTATATTGTATAAGAATATCTGCCAGTGGCCGTTCACATGCCCCTGCCAAACCATATAATTGCCATTGATACTTGGAAAACTATCATTATAGGAATTTGATGTGACCTGGGTTGTGGTGATATCAGCCTGGGCTGAGACACTCAGACCCAGGACAGTAATGAATGATATTATGAATGAAATAAGTAATTTTCTTTTCATGACTATAATCCCTCCTTTATCAAATTACCAGGTGATAGGATCAGAACCGCCATATGCGCCCATATCCACTCCAAATTCGCCAGTGCCAAGGGCCGGTGAGCCTCCCCACAGATTGAAATCGTAAGGGGCTGTAGTTGGATCGACAAATAGCGGGTCATTAAATATCTCATTAGTATTTCTCGGACACATATAAAGTTGCCTATATTCGCAAAAATACGGCGGCGGCTGAGGACAAGTAGCGTCAGTTATTCCATGATTTTGGCACAATAGATTATAGTCCCGATTAGCAGGACAGACGCCGGAAGGACCAACATTGACTCTGATACCGGCTTTCACATTGTTGGTGCAGATATTGTTTTTGATTGGTATATCGTTTGTGGCATAACCGCCCGGTTCAGCATTCACGTCACCCAGGAGATCGTCATATACAATGCCTGCCCCTGGTCGTGTAGCGTTTGTGCCGTTACTAACTACGGTATTGTTGATTATTTCAGTAACATTATCTCCAAACCTGATGCCAGATCTGTGGTTGTCATAGACCAGATTATTATAAATAGTACCACCGGCGTGTCTTACGTCTATACCACCACCGTAACCGGTCCCCCCATTACCATAGATCTTATTCCTTTTGATGGTGAGAACCGCGCTACCATCTGCACCGGAGAAACCGCCGCCATTTACTGTTTGGTCGCCGGTATGTATTCCTCCACGTAAATTGTCATGTATTTCATTGTCGCTTATTTCGAATGTGCAGGCACTCTTAATTCCGATTCCTCCATAGACGTTATCGTGGATAGTATTGTGTGTAATAGTACCGGTGCCGCCGTCATGATTGATCTCTATGCCGCCGTATTGATTATGATGGATATCCGTCCCGTTAACGGAAAGAATGGCTGCGCCTATATCGTATATCCCGCCATAACCGTTACTGTAAATGCTGTTGCCTTCGACAGTTACTGAATTAGCAGCCTTAATTCGAATGCCGCCCAGATGGTTACCATGAATGGTATTATCCCCATTGATAATGCTGTCAGATCCTGCATCATTTATCGATATCCCGCCCCATAAGTTATCGTTGATTCCATTGTCTGTAATCGTTACTGAAGCAGTAGCGTTAACACTGATCCCAGCTCTGGAGTTAGTATAAATGGTATTACCTTCAATGGTATTGGTAGATACTGTATAATCTATAAATATTCCGCCCCAAGTGTTATGATGTATCAGATTACCATTGTGCACAATGAGCGTGATCGCGCCTTTATTATATACGCCGGCTTGACCATTATATTGAATTTCATTACCGTCTAGAGTCGCTTGTACGACAGCACCTTGGTCGTTGGGATCAAATGCAATACCTGCCCAGCCGCTGGTCGTAACGTTATTATTGCTGATGGTGATATTGTTAATGCCCTCCAGCCTTATTCCTGCCATGTTTTGATGGCTTATTCGATTACTATCGATAACGGCAGTATGCACGCCGTCCAGCCATATCCCTGTCAAAGTATTATCATGGATGTTATTATTTTGAATGGTGCCGTTTGTCAGATCCTCAAGCCTTATCCCTGCCTTATTACCATATATTGTATTTCCTGTGCCTTCACCAATAGTCACATAAATGTCTCCGGTATCGCTGTCGGCACGCGTCAAACGTATACCGGCTTCCAAATTGTCATGTATGGTATTTCCTCTAATGGTGGGAATATCAAGGGAGCCGCCTTCCGCTTGCAATCCATTTCCATAACTGCCTATCCCTGCCTTATTATTGTCAAAGACAGTGTTGTTCCTAATACTGGGCCGAGCATGTCCCCACAAGCCAATACCTACTCCCTCACCACCGTTACAGTCCCAAATTTCATTATTTTCGATTGTCGCGTTGCTGTTCGGGCCGTTTCCTATGCCGGGACCATTGACAGTATGGATGAGATTATTGTCAATGATGGCGCTGACTTTTCCTCCGAAACCCTGGAGGCCGATTCCTCCAAAGCCTCCTGACCCCCCTGAACCATTGCGGATGATATTGTTTTTGATGGTTGGCGCTCCACTCATAACACGTACTACGAATTGGCCTGCCCCTGTGACATTTTCGATAGTGAATCCATCCAGAGTAACATCATTCGTTACGGTATCAGGAATTCCTACCACGCCGATTGAGCCGCTTCCATGAATAATGGTATTTTGAGCCCTGGTCATCGCCTGGGTTGTATAGCCGGCAGCGGTATAGTTCGAAGTACCATCACCTCCATCACTCTTCACATTCACACCACTTCTCATGTAAATATTTTCGTTGTAGGTCCCTGGTGATACAACTATCCAATCACCGGGAGACGCATTATTGATGCCTTCCTGAATAGTTGTGTAATCACAGGCTGGAGGTCCTTTGCAGACGGTTACATCGGCTGCTATAACCGGATTAACAATCACAAGCCCTCCCCACAGAAAGAAAAAAATTGCGCACAACGTACTGAGAATTATGCCTTCCTTGAGTTGCCTAGAATCCATAACTTCTCCTCCTTTTATTTCACTATAAGGTTCAATCTACGATGTTAAATCGTAGCACTTACCCAATGGATTTTCAACCTAAATAGTTTATCTCTGGATATTTCATATAAGCGCAAGCGAGTTTTGTGATGCAGTTCTGAAGGCTCTTTTGAGCCTTCAGAGGGCAAGCTGTGATCGTCTTTTCTCAGCTATGGGTAAGTACTGCCATAGCCGAGATTGAGAAGGCAATGGCGCAAATAGTTGCTGGAGTATAAAATTCGATGCTCTTCCGCTAATACTTTGATTATGTTCTGATTTTCACTTCGGCCACTTTTGATAAGTTGGGTTTCGGGAAGCAAAACCCAACGATAGTAAGCTATTGTTGGGTTTCGGGGCTTCGTCTCTCAACCAGATATGCGAGATTAAGCGAATCAAGGTCCTATTTATAACCTATTGAAAATAAAGCATATTTCTAAATCAAAGTAATAGCAGAAGAGCATCGATCAATCTTTTATCTTCAAATTTATTTTTCCCCAGAACTTATTCCAGTACATGTATGTTTTTCTTTGCGCAAATATCCTTTAGGACTTTTGGCCACACAGTGGCGGAAATCTCTCCAATATGAGCCGTGCGCAGCAGATACATAAAAACTCTGGACTGTCCGATGCCTCCTCCTATGCTCAGTGGTATCTCATCGTTAATGATTGCCTGGTGGTAAGAAAGTTTGAGAAAATCTTCCTGTCCGGCCACCTTCAACTGCATTTTCAGGGTTTCTTTTGTAACCCGTATTCCCATTGAGGTCAGTTCATGGCGTCGTTTAGTCACCGGATTCCATACCAGAATATCACCATTTAGACCATGATACTGCTCGCCGTTTTTGACTATAGTTTCAGTAACCCAGTCATCATAGTCTGCAGCGCGCATCTCGTGGGGATACCCGTCCTTTAAAGGCTGACCGATGCCAATGATAAAGATCGCAGGGGCCTTTTCCTGAATAACCCTATTTTCACGTTCCTTTCTGGGCACATTCGGGTAAAAATCAAGGATTTCTTCAGCATGTAGGAATACAATTTCCTCTGGGATGTCAGTGTATTTATCCGTCTTAAGGGCAGGAAACATTTCCTGCGCCATTTTCCCCGCTCCATAGATTACCTTCCATATTTTTTTAACAATGTCCTTAAGGAAATCAAGATTGCGGTCTTTTTCGGTAATAGTCAATTCCCAGTCCCACTGGTCAACATATGCGCTGTGATCATGGTCCAGAAAGTAATCCTTACGCACAGCCTTCATGTCGGTGCAGATACCCTCTCCGATTTTACAGTCAAATTGTTTAAGGGCCATGCGTTTCCACTTTGTAGCAGCCTGGACTACCTGGGCCTGGATAGGATTATCAAGACCAAGTCCGCAGGGAAACTCCACTGGTGTTCGCGAACCATCGCGATCAAGGTAATCATTCATGCCACTGTCTTTATCAACAATCAGGGGGACCTGAACCATTTGCATATTGAGTTCCCTGCACAGATTTTCCTCGATATAGTTCTTTATTGCAAAGACAGCTTTCATTCTTTCCATGGGAGAAAGAAGTGCTTTATAGTCATCGGGTAAGGCCTTTTCTACTTCGTTATAATTGCCGATTCCAGGTCCGGCTAAATCCGCTTTCAGGTCTGGCATAATGCTCTCCTTCTATTATTATGATTACAATGCAAAAACCTTGAAAGTGTAAATTAAAATCTTAATTTCCGCACGTTTTTTTTGAAAAAATGACAAAAAAGGGGCGGTGGTATCTAGTACCACCACCCTTTTCGTAATAGTTCACTGAAAACTCTTTTCTCTGCGGTAAATAGAATTGGGTGAACTGTTACCCTTTTTCTTATTTGATTCCGAGTTCCTTTTCCTTTTCGGCCACTATCAGTCTGGTTTTGACTGCGGTGTCAGGTGTGAGGCTCATTGAGTCTATGCCGCATTCAACCAAAAAGGCCGCAAAATCAGGAAAGTCACTTGGGGCCTGACCGCATATGCCGATCTTGCAATTTGCCTTTTTTGCAGTGTCTATGACCTGTCTGACTAGACGTTTTACCGCCTCGTTGCGCTCGTCATAGATATGGGATACGAGTTCAGAGTCGCGATCAAGCCCGAGGGTGAGCTGCGTCAGGTCATTCGATCCTATGGAAAAGCCATCAAAGACCTCGGCAAACTGATCCGCAAGGATGACGTTGCTCGGGATCTCGCACATGACATAGACCTCTAGGCCGTTTTCACCCTGAACCAGGCCATGTTTTTTCATGACTTCAATAACTTGTTTGCCCTCTTTAACAGTACGGCAGAATGGAATCATGACCTTTACGTTTGTAAGGCCCATGTCGTTGCGCACTTTCTTGAGCGCTTCGCACTCCAGGGCAAAGGCAGGCTCAAAGGACTCTGCATAGTAACGGGATGCGCCACGCCACCCGATCATCGGGTTGCTTTCAACAGGCTCATACTGATGTCCACCGATCAAATTGGCGTATTCGTTGCTTTTGAAATCCGACATGCGCACAATGACATCATTGGGATAAAAACCAGCTCCGATGGTAGCCACACCCTGGGCCAGCGTATCCACAAAGAACCTGGTCTTGTCTTCATAGGCAACGGTCTTTGCGTCAATGGCCTCTATCACTTCTGCAATCTCTTGGTCAGATGCGGCCTTTTCCTTTAGTTCCGCATAGTTGAGCAGGGCAAGGGGATGGATACCTATATGGGAGTTGATGATAAATTCAAGGCGCGCAAGCCCGACTCCTTCGTTAGGGATCTGCCCTTGTGTAAACGCCTGTTCCGGGATGCCGACATTCATCATGATGTGTGTCTTGGTCTTGGGCACCTCACTGAAATCAATACGCTCGACCTCAAAATCCAGGAGGCCGTTGTAGATCTGTCCTTCTTCACCCTCTGCGCAGGACACTGTGACCTCCTGACCTGTGGAAACCTTTTCAGTACCGTCCTCAGTGCCCACAATGCAAGTGATGCCCAGCTCCCTGGATACTATGGCTGCATGGCAGGTGCGTCCGCCCCGGTTCGTGACAATGGCGGAAGCGATTTTCATGATGGGTTCCCAGTCCGGATCGGTCATGTCGGTAACCAGTACCTCACCCTCCTTGAATTCAAGGATTTTGCCGGCGTCCTCGATAATATTGACCTTGCCCTGGCTTATCTTGGCACCAACGGATTTCCCAGTGGCCAGGACTTCTCCGGTCTCTTTAAGACGATAGGTCTCCATGAAATTGCGGTCCTTCTGGGAATGGACCGTCTCAGGTCTAGCCTGAACGATGAAAAGCCCACCTGTGCCGACCTTT
This sequence comes from Thermodesulfobacteriota bacterium, assembly GCA_003645605.1. Taxonomy (GTDB): domain Bacteria; phylum Desulfobacterota; class Dissulfuribacteria; order Dissulfuribacterales; family UBA3076; genus UBA3076. Next base: position 1,189 of record QNAY01000032.1, on the reverse strand, counting down.
TTCCCGTCGCCGTCCTTGGCCCATTCGATGTCCATTGCCTTGCCGTAGTGATCCTCTATGATGCATGACCATTTAGCCAAGGTAACCAGTTCGTCATCCGATAGGACAAAGTGGTGACGCTCTTCGTCTGAAGTGTTTACGTTTTTCACCGGATTTTTCGGATCACTGGTATAGATCATTTTTTTCTGTTTGAGTCCAAGACTTTTGCTTACCACCGGGCTATAACCTTCTTTCAGTGTGGGCTTGAAGACATAAAACTCATCAGGATTTACTGCGCCCTGGACTACGTTTTCACCCAGGCCCCAGGCCCCGGTAATGTAGACCACATCCTTAAAGCCGCTTTCGGTGTCTATAGTAAATATGACTCCGGCGCTGGAACTGTCACTACGAATCATTTTCTGGATTACTATAGAAAGATAGACATCGAAATGTCCGAACCCTTTGTCCTGGCGATAGGAAATGGCACGGTTGGTAAACAGGCTGGCAAAGCAGCGGTGGCAGGCATCAAGGAGTTGCTCAGGCCCCCTGATATTGAGATAGGTGTCCTGCTGCCCGGCAAAGGATGCGTCAGGGAGGTCCTCGGCAGTGGCTGATGACCTTACTGCAACATCGACATCCTTGCCGTAAATCTTTTCCATCATGGAATATGAGGCCTTGATAGCCTTCTCCAGGTCTTCAGGAAACTTGCCGTTTAGAATTATGCTCCTGACCTTTTCCCCCCTTTTGCCGAGATCGGCAATATCGTGGGTATCCAATCCATCGAGAGCATCCCGTATGGCCTGCTCGATACCAGCCTCTTTCAGGAGATGTTTGTATGCATCAGCCGTGATGGCAAAGCCGTTCGGCACCATCACACCCTTTTCAGTGAGGTGCTGATACATCTCGCCGAGAGACGCATTTTTCCCGCCTACCAAAGGTACGTCTTTGATCCCAATTTCGTTGAACCAGAGAATAAATGGCGTATCATTCATAATCAGTACTCCTTGCTTTTAACGTCGGTTTTGACTCTGCCTGGCCATTTTGTCGGATCTAGGATAACGAAAGGTTAACTCTCCCTTTTTTATTATATAGTGCCTGAACGAAAACCCCTCTTTTTGTCATTTCGACCGTAGGGAGAAATCTTTAATACCTGTATTTTCAGTACGATAAGATTTCTCGCTTTGCTCGAAATGACAGTTTTGGTTAGTTT
>QNAY01000379.1 GCA_003645605.1 Thermodesulfobacteriota bacterium | reverse complement strand
CTTGCGATTCTTGGGGTCGTCTCAAGCGCTCTGTTTTGGTAGTTTTGTTGGGGTAAAGTATTTTTGGACACTTCAAAAACTATCGTTAAATTCAATGGTTAGAAACAGCGCAAATGCCTCAAATACGAACCTTCGATCCGCTCCACCATACGCAAGAACTAGGGCACAGGTAGTCTGAAAAGGTCCCTGGCATTGGCGCTTGTACATCGGGCGACCTCCTCTAAAGGCAATTCTTTGATCCTGGCGATCTCCTCTGCAACATGGACGACCCGGGCCGGCTCATTCGGCTTGCCGCGGAATGGGACCGGACTTAAAAATGGAGAATCGGTCTCGATGAGCAGGCGCTCCAATGGCACATAGCGCACAACCTCTTTAACGACTTCTGCCTTGGAAAAAGTGACAATACCAGTTATGGATATGAAAAGACCCAAATCCAGGACCTTTTTTGCTACCTCCCCATCACCGGAAAAGCAATGCATCACTCCCCTTAAGGTCCCAGCGGCCTCTTCTCTCAATATTTCAACCGTTTCTACATGTGCATCCCTGTCATGAATTATAATAGGCAAATCAACTTGTCCAGCCATTTGAATCTGTTGGCGAAAGACCTTGCGCTGGATGTCCCTGGGCGAATACTCCTTGGCAAAATCAAGCCCTATTTCACCCCAGGCAACCACTTTCGGAATAACGGCAAGCTCCAGAAGCTCTTTATATACCTCATCGGAAGCCCCTTTTGCATCGTGAGGATGAATGCCTACGGCAGCATAAACCTGAGGAAATTGCTCTGCCAGCTCAAGACTTTTTTTTGAACTCGCCAGATCTATTCCTATAGTAATGATCTGACAAACCCCGGCCTTCGCCGCCCTGCTGATTGCCCCAGACTGATCCTCGGACAGGGGTGGAATGTCAAGATGAGCGTGTGTATCTATAAAATCCAAACCAGGAAAAATATTCATGGCAGTATCTGACTTAAGCACTCATACCAGGAAGGGTAATACCTACGTTTGTACCCCCAAGCTTATTTTTCGTCAGGCACATAAACCCGTCATGCAACTCAATTACCCGTTTTGCCAAGCTCAGACCCAGGCCCAGCCCGTGCGTCTTGGTGGTAAAGAAAGGCTCATCCGCCTTGTTCAGGTACCCCCTTGCCATCCCAAGGCCTGTATCTGTTATCTGAATCTCAACATCTCCTTCATGTGTTGACACTGAAACTGTCAACGTTCCGCCCTCCGGCATGGCCTCCACAGCATTCTTAAGTATGCCTAAAAAGGCTTGCTGGATGTATAGGCGGTCAAGGAAGAGCACAGGCTCAAAATCAGAAAAATTAACATTCAATGTTATGTTGTGTCTATCCAATTCTGACTGTAAAAGGGCCAGAGATGCCTTTATCAGATCGCAAACCCTAACCAGCTCCGGATTCAACTCAGGGACATTAGCAAAATCGAAAATCGCAGACAGGGTCTTTTCCACACGCTCACTTTCTCTGACCATGGTTTCGGCATAATTAATTAATTCAGAGTCCTTGAGTTTTCTCTTAAGGATTCCGGCCATGCCCCCTATTGTTGCAAGGGGATTTCGTATCTCATGAAGTAATTGGTCAGCCATCCTCCCCAGGGCGGCATACCTTTCCGCCTCAACCAGTTGGTCCTTGTTCCGCTCAACTTCTCCATTCAGAATCCTCAGCGCCCGGACCCTCTCCTCCAACATCTCACACATACGTGTTTTGCCTACTGCTATGGAAGCAAGACCCGCAAAGAGCTGGAGAGCCTCAACATCTCCCTGGTCTATGGGTCGTCCGGTAACAAAATTGTCAGCAAGTATTACGCCATAGGCATCTTCTTGAGCAAAAAGTGGGGCAACTGCAAACTCACCCGCGCCCAGAATCTTCACAAGATCTGCCGGAGCAACAGAACCATTTTCGCTCTTGCCTCCAACCCAGAAGGCTCGTCTCTCATTCACCGCCCTTACCAATATGTGGTCTTTTTCTGAAAGCGGGACCTTTATCTGTCTTACAAGCTGATTGAGCGGATTGACCCCATTATAAAATGCCTCTTTAACCTCATCCAGGATTTCAAAAAGGGAGAGCTGCTTTTGAGATATCTCAGCCCATATCCGCCCGGCATCTTCAGGACTTGCCGGTCCAATTGCCAAATTACCTTCCATGTACTCTTTTTCAATATCCAGTTGAAATAAAAATGCTCTGTTAAAACCCAGGCCCTCTCCAACAGTTACTCCAACCAGAACGGCCTGAAGGATTTCATCAAGGTCATGTGCCATCAAAAAAGCAGAGTTAAGCTTTACCGCCAGATCCAACAATGGCCCGAGTCGGCTACGACTCCGGGGTAAACTCATGTCGTAAGAGACATAATTCCGGTTTCTTTCGTAAGATGCCGTCATTAATTCACTCATTACCTAACCCTGTATATTCTTGAAGACTTTTGTTTTCTACCTAGTGTCTGAACGAAAACTAACCAAAACTGTCATTTCGAGCAAAGCGAGAAATCTTATCGTACTGAGAATACAGGCATTAAAGATTTCTCCCTACGGTCGAAATGACAAAAAGAGGGGTTTT
>QNAY01000031.1 GCA_003645605.1 Thermodesulfobacteriota bacterium | reverse complement strand
AGGATTTACCGAAAAATACAACATGAACAAGCTGGTTTATTTTGAAGAAACGCAAGACGTAACTGCTGCTATTGCCAGAGAAAAAGAAATAAAGAAATGGCGAAGAGAGAAGAAGAATCAATTGGTGAACCGGATGAACTCAAACTGGAAAGACCTGAGTTCTGGATGGTAAAGATTTCTCCCTTTGGTCGAAATGACATGGCAGCGCGAATCATGACACATTAGCGTGAACGGTTACAATTGATTGAAGAGCTCGATTCTGGATTTGACAAAGTCACCGCCAAAACATGCGTAAAAATTATCGAAAAAGTTAAAGGATTTGAAGACGAATTTTGGACAAAAGATTTAAAGATAGATGCTCAAGAATTGGCTTAAAATAGTATCAATTTATCTGCACACATCTATAGTTTGATTTCACATTTTGGAGGTATGTTAATGTTTGAGATTTTGGAACGTCAAGATATGGCCGATGGCACAGTGGTCCTTAATGAAATAAGTGCGCCCTTGATTGCCAAAAAAGCTAAACCGGGACAGTTTGTCATCTTGAAAGCAAATGAAACCGGGGAGCGCATTCCGCTTACCATGGCCGATACAGACCCGAATAAGGGCACCATCACAATAATATATCAGATTGTTGGTAAGAGTACCGCCCTGTTTAAGTCCCTTCAGGTAGGTGAGCGGTTTCAGGATGTGATCGGTCCATTGGGTGAGCCTACACATATTGAAAAGCTGGGCACTGTTGTGTGTGTCGGAGGGGGCACGGGTGTTGCTGTTTTGCATCCCATTACCCGCAGGATGAAAGAAATTAATAACAATGTTATTGCCATTATCGGTGCCAGGAACAAAGATCTCCTCATCCTGGAAGACAAAATGAAGGCAGCATCTAATGAGCTGCATGTCTGCACAGACGATGGATCATATGGCCATCACGGATTTGTGACTGATGTACTCAAAGATGTCCTGGAAAAGGAAGACGTTAAACTCGTTGTGGCAATTGGGCCTGTACCAATGATGAAATTTGTGTGCAGTGTTACGGAGAAGTACAAGGTCAAAACTTTTGTTAGTCTGAATCCCATCATGGTGGACGGGACAGGCATGTGTGGTTGCTGCCGGGTGAGCGTGGGCGGTAAGACACGGTTTGCTTGTATAGATGGTCCTGAATTTGACGGGCATAAAGTTGATTTTGATGAACTAATGCAGCGCCTCCAGGCCTATAAGGAGCAAGAGTCTGTTGCATATGAGAAATTTCTGCACGAATAAGGTGTTATGGAGAGTAATATGACGGAAAAATCGTCCAAAAAGGAAAAGATACCCAGACAGCCCATGCCTGAGCAGGATTCCCAAATCAGAAAACGGAATTTTGAGGAAGTTCCCTTGGGATATACAAAGGAACTTGCTGTAAAAGAGGCGGAAAGATGCCTGCAGTGCAAAAAACCTTCTTGTATGGAAGGGTGTCCGGTGTCTGTTGACATACCAGGTTTTATCAAAAGCATAAAAGAAGGTGATTTCGCCAAAGCCGTCCGGAAAATATGGGAAAGAAATGCGCTCCCGGCCGTGTGCGGCAGGGTTTGCCCACAAGAGATCCAATGTGAAGGTAAATGCATCCTTGGCAAAAAGGGGGATCCTGTAGCGATTGGCAATTTGGAGAAATTCGTTGCGGATATGGAGCGGGAGCATGGCAATGGAGATCTCCCGCCAAAGAGTGCCCTCACAGGGAAAAGGATAGCCGTGGTAGGTTCCGGGCCTTCCGGCCTGACTGTTGCCGGAGACCTTGTTTTAAAGGGCCATGAAGTGACAATTTTCGAGGCATTTCACAAACCGGGCGGTGTTCTTGTATATGGTATTCCGGAATTCAGGCTTCCCAAAGAGATAGTTTATTCAGAGGTAAATACTCTTGAGAAGTTGGGGGTAAAAGTTGAGTGCAATACAGTGGTGGGAAAGACTGTTTCCATGGATGAACTTTTTGAACAGGGCTATGATGCCATCTACGTCGGGGTAGGTGCCGGACTACCCCGGTTTCTGAACATCCAGGGAGAAAACCTGATCGGCATATATTCAGCTAACGAGTATCTGACACGAGCCAATCTTATGAAGGCATACCTGTTCCCTGAATACGATACTCCCCTTGTCAGAGGTAAAGATGTTGTTGTGTTTGGGGCAGGAAATGTGGCCATGGATTCCGCGCGGACTGCCATGCGTCTGGGTGCCGACAGGGTACGCATCGTTTATCGCAGGTCCCGGGATGAAATGCCTGCTCGATCCGCAGAAATTCATCACGCAGAAGAGGAAGGCATTGAGTTTTTTCTCCTCACAGCACCTACCAGGTTCCTGGGTGATGGAAATGCCCGTCTGACAGATGTGGAGTGTCTTCAGATGAAATTGGGGGAACCTGACGAATCCGGACGACGGCGTCCTATACCCATAGAAGGCTCCGAGTTCAAGCTGGAGTGCGACTTGGCGGTTATTGCGGTGGGAGCAGGGGCCAATCCCCTTTTGACCAAATCCACCGAGGACCTGAAGATCAATAAGTGGGGTTATATTGTTGCAGATCCGGAATCAGGTAAGACCATGAAAAAAGGGGTATGGGCCGGTGGAGACATAGTCTCAGGCCAAGCCACGGTTATTTTGGCCATGGGGGCAGGCAGAAAGGCCTCTGATTCCATACATCAGTACCTTACCTGGGGGTGGTGAACAATAGGTGGAAGGTGGAAGGCAGAAGGGATGGATGGTAACTATTCCTTTTTAATAAGCGGACACCTATAATTTAGAAAAAGAGGTTATGGAGATACAGGGTTTCTGTCAGAAAGACAATTGCCATGTTGCTGTCTCAAGGGGTTGTTTGCATCCCAGAGATTACTGCCCTTACCGGCAGGCATGTTTGATCCACTATATAGAAAGGGAACGGCACGCATCATCGAAAAAGGAGTATCTTCAGAAATGCGGAGAAGATGGTTAGTGAGATATGAACATCCTTCTTACAAACGATGACGAAATATACGCCCAGGGGCGCATTCATATGTTGCGGGACCTAGAATTTAGTAATGAACATCTGGATTCCCTCCCCCAACGTGTGAGTGCACCCTACGCCCAGGGTCCGTTTTGTAAATCGCAATAGTTGATTTTTCGGATTGGCTCTAAGTGGTACACCGGCAGACTGTGTTAAGCTTGCAGTGCATTATTCCTATCCATTTTAATATCCCATCTCGACCTTAAATTCTTTCCCTAAACTACAAATTTAGTATATTCCATTTCTGAATGATCGTTAAAGGAATGGTTCTTGGGTATTTCTACTGTCCTGGCCGGACTTATCTTTAGTTTCTTAGGCACCCTTCATTCATCAGTTTATGCTTTTTTCGAAAAAGCGTATATTGTCGAAATAAGTGCCATTGTAGTTGGGCACGCTACGCTTTGCCCAACAAATCGGCTAACGGCGAGTAGCTAATCGCACAAGTCATATTTTTTGCGCTCTATTACCCTTAGAAGGGTAAACTACTTTTGACTTGTTGTGAAGAATGCCGTTTTTTCATTTTATAGCTATTGACAAGTTGTGTTTCTTTTTGTACTTGTATTGCAGAGTTTGTTAATTGGCTGATTTGTGTCTAAATTAGGAAGAAAAAATGCTACGATGCAGCCTGTTATGGATTTCGTATTTATTGTTGGATACGTTGGACAATCGCAACCTTGAGTACATTGTAAGGTTGGACTTATATTGATGCGGATAAGTGGGATTTAGAGATAATGTAAATAAACATTTACATTTCAAAAAAACAGGAAGGAGTTTATCATGACTGGAAGAAAAAGAAGTAGGCCCTATAATGTAGATGATGTACGATATGTGCATAAGCATTATGCCGAAATGACGGCTTCCGAGATAGCCGATAAGCTTGGTATCAGCAGGTTTCAGGTATCAAAGATTGTCAGCGAACTCAGGAAGCACATTGATTTGCCGAAGAAGACTGTACGTCGGCCCAATCCAATTCTTAAATTTTTGGAAGAAGAAGGTATTGAGCCAAAAGAAGCGACCAAGACAAAAACAAAGACTAAGGGAAAGCGTAAGAAGTCTTAGGAACGGAAGATAAATAAATTGAACAAAAATTAATAGGATTTTTTGTTGTATTCAAGGCGCGAGAAACGAGCATAACGGGTTATGTGATCGACGAGCAACGAAGAAGACGGCAAAAAAGACATTAATTTGTTCAAGTTGTTTATTGTACGTTCCTTAGCATCCACAAACTATATCCGAAAGGATGAAAGCAGTTGTGTCAAATAATGATACAACTGCTTTTTTAGTTCACAGATTTTCGTGAGGCTCTGTTGTTTGTATCCTGTTGATTGAGATGACATGGCGTGGTAGGCTAATGTGGCTTTGATGTGAAAATGTAGCCGTTGTGAAGGGATCTGGTTTATGGAATATGAAGCAGTAATAGGTCTTGAGGTTCATGTCCAATTGCAGACTGAAACGAAGATTTTTTGCTCCTGTTCAACTACATTTGGCGCGCCGTCCAATACGCATTCATGTCCGGTATGTGTGGGAATGCCAGGAGTTCTGCCTGTGCTTAACAGGAAAGTTGTGGAATTTGCCATAAAAACGGCACTGGCTACACATTGCAAAATAGCCCCTTTCAACGTTTTTGCCAGAAAGCACTATTTTTATCCTGATCTTCCCAAGGGCTATCAGATCTCTCAATATGATCTTCCTCTGGCTGAACGCGGTTGGGTTGAAGTCGCTATGAACGGACAGGCCAAGAAAATCGGTATTACCCGCATCCATTTGGAAGAGGATGCGGGTAAATTAATACATGATGAAAACAGGCCGGTCAGCTATGTGGATCTTAATCGGACAGGTGTGCCTTTGATTGAGATTGTGAGCGAGCCTGACATTCGAAGTCCTGAAGATGCTGCTTCATATCTTAAGAAAGTTAGACAGTATGTCCGTTATTTAGAGATCAGCGACGGCAATATGGAAGAGGGTAGTCTGCGTTGTGATGCCAATATCTCCTTGAGACCCAAGGGCCGGAAAGATTTTGGCGTCAGGGCGGAACTCAAGAACATGAATTCTTTTCGTAATGTGCAGAAGGCATTGGAGTTTGAGATAAGGCGTCAGACAGCTCTTTTACTTGATGGCCATGAGATAGTGCAGGAGACCCGTCTTTGGGATGCGGCCAAGGGTGTAACAGTCACAATGAGGGGTAAAGAAGAGGCCCATGATTATCGATATTTTCCTGACCCGGATTTGGTCCCGGTCGAGATTGATAATGCATGGATAGACAATGTGAAGGCGGAACTGCCTGAACTGCCTGATGCAAAGTGCGCTCGCCTTGAGGAACAATACGGTCTTTCAGATTATGACGCAGGAATCCTCACAGCCTCAAAGTCCCTGGCTGATTATTTTGAGGAATGCGTAGCCCTGTTTCCCAATCCAAAGATTGTCAACAACTGGGTAATGGTAGAACTGTTCCGTCTTCTAAAACAGCAGGATCAAGAAATTGATGCCTGCCCGATACCTCCCGCCGGTCTGGCGGAATTGCTCAAGCTGATAGATGATGGCACTATTAGCGGCAAGATGGCAAAAGATATCCTTGAACAGGCATATGATTCAAAGAAGAGTCCTAAAAAAATTGTGGAAGAACACGGGGTTGCCCAGGTGAGTGACGAGTCCACCCTCAGCGCTGTGGTCGAGCAGGTAGTGGAAGCCCATCCAAAAGAGGTGGAAAAGTGCAAGGCCGGAAAGACCAAAATCCTGGGTTTCTTAGTTGGACAGGTTATGAAGGAGACAAAGGGACAGGCCAATCCCAAAAAGGTAAACGATCTGCTGCGAAAGGCCCTGGGCCTGTGAAAGACATTGCTGCTGAAAACAAGGACTTGCCCATGAGCCTGCTTCAAAACGAAGGTAATACGTCTGTAGTACCGCTCCGTTGGGAAAAGCACGTTCTATATTTGTTGGACCAGAGGTTATTACCTCATGAGGAGACCTGGCTTGCGTATAGGTCTGCAAGAGATGTTGCTAAGGCTATAAGGAATATGGTGGTGAGGGGAGCGCCCGCCATAGGGATCACTGCCGCTTTTGGCATGGTCTTGGCCGCTTATGGACTCAAGCATAAAGATAAAGCTCTCTTTGTAGAGAAATGGCTGGAGGAAGCGGCTTTTATGCTCCAGGCCCGGCCCACGGCAGTGAATTTGAAGTGGGCGGTAGAGAGGCTAAAAAAGCTCGCGCGCAGGCATTATGAGCTGAGCCCGGGCGATCTTGCAGCCATTTTAGAAAAGGAGGCCATTTCTATTTGGACAGAAGACGTAAGGAGCAATTTGGCCATAGGATTTCATGGTCAGGCCCTTTTACCGGAAAAGGGTGGCGTGCTCACTCACTGTAATGCAGGCGGCCTTGCTACCGGTGGATATGGAACGGCCCTTGGAATTATCAGGGCTGCTATTTCTAAGGGCAATGAGATCAATGTCATTGCCGATGAAACCCGTCCTTGGCTCCAGGGTGCCAGGCTTACCGCCTGGGAGCTTATCAAGGACGGGATAGCAGTTACCCTGGTTGTGGATGGAGCTGCAGGTTTTTTGATGCAAAAAGGGCGGATCAGGGCCGTGGTGGTCGGGGCCGATCGCATTGCAGCCAATGGTGATGTTGCCAACAAGATCGGGACTTACACTGTAGCTGAGCTTGCCAAAGCTAATAATATCCCTTTTTATGTGGCTGCCCCTGTTTCAACTATTGATCCTGTCACCCCGTCCGGAGATCATATCCCTTTAGAAGAGCGTGGGGCCGGGGAAATTACCTCTTTTGCCGGAAAGGAGATCGCCGCCCCAGGGGTGGGAGTTCAAAATCCGGTCTTTGATATTACTCCTCATCATCTTATAACCGCCATAATCACCGAGTTGGGTGTGCTTACCCCGCCATATGGTCCTGGTATTTATGCCTGCTTCTCTTAAGCATTTTGTCCAGTTGGTTGCAAATGTTTTTGATTCCTTCACTGCCGCCCTGTTTATCCGTAGTCATCAGGGAGATGATCTCCACTTGGCGGCATGGGAAAGTCTCAGCCCCTATATAGTGCCTGAATGCAATATAGGGGTTGCCCAAGGGCTGATAGGCTGGGTTGCACGGGAGGGAAAAAGGCTGCATGTAACCAATTTTGATAGAGATACCAGGACTCTTGGTATTTACAGCAGAGACGTTGATATAAAGGCATTTCTCGCAGCTCCCCTACTCCGCAGTGCAGGGGTCTTGATGGTTGACAGCAAGAATCGTTATTCCTTTCCTGAAAAGAAACAGCGCATTTTCGAAGATTGTGCAATAATAGCTTCTGATTTATGGTTTGCCTGGAAAAATCACCGTGAACTCCAGTTCTATCGTCGCTGGAACAAATGGCACCATGGCCTTTCAGGAAAAATAGAGCATTTGTTGACAGGTCTGAAAGAATTGTTAGGACTTAGAAGTGGTCTTGTGGCCTTTCATGAAAGGGACAAAAATGTTTTTATGATAAAGGCTACTATTGGACTACCTCAAGAGATCAACCTGGAAGGTCAGTGTTTTAATGTGGAAAAAGGCCTTGTTGGTTGGCTTTTGAGATACAGAAAGCACTTGATGCTTAGTCGCTATGGAGCGGATAAGCACAAGTCTTATTTTTTATGGCCTGGTGAGCCCTTTGACAGAGGTCCGGTGCTGATAGGGCTCTTTCAGCCGATTGAAGCAGGTACCTTGGTGTGGCTGCTTACCGGAGATATAGACTTGTCAGGGTGGCCGGGAGGTCTTGCCGAACTCCTGGTTTTTTCTCTGGATCGAGTTATTAATGATTGGAGATGCAGTGGCGCTTAAGAACCTTAAAAATATAATAAAACAGGATATGGCCATGGATTTGGGCACTGCCAATACCCTTATTTATGTTCAGAGAGAGGGGGTGGTCCTGAATGAACCTACTGTAATTGCGTGTTCAAATGACGGATGGGTAATTGATGTGGGGCTTGCTGCAAAAAAGTATCTGGGCCGGACTCCTGAGGGTATCACGGCTATGCGTCCTATGAAGGACGGAATCATAGAGGATTTTGATGCAGTAAGTCAGTTAATCAAGGTTTTTTTGAACCGTGCGAAAGAACGAAAGGGGATTTTTTCCCCAAGGGTGGTAATTTGTGTCCCTTCTAATATCACTCAGGTGGAAAAACGGGCTGTCCTCGAGGCAGCTCAAGAGGCAGGGGCCAAGAAAATTTTTTTATTGGAAGAAACCATGGCTGCTGCCATAGGCGCGGGGCTCCCTGTCAATGGAGAGAAACCGCAGATGGTATTGGATATAGGTGGTGGCACAACTGAGGTGGCGGTAATAGCTAAGTGGTCGTATTTACACTGCGAGACTTTACGGGTGGCAGGGGATGAATTTGATGATGCCATCGTCCGTTGGTTGACTGAAGAACATGGTGTGATAGTAGGTTCGACCACTGCAGAGACAATTAAATGGGCAATAGGAGCGGTCTGGGATGATGGAAAGAGCCTGGATCAAGAATATAACGTAGGGGGAAAGCATTTTTCGCGAGGGGTGCCGGTAACGTCCGTAATTACCCTCCTGGAACTGATACCTGTTCTGGAGAAGCCTCTGGATGCTATTTCCAAGATGGTGGAGGATGTGCTTAGGGCTTTGTCCCCGGACACCAAGGCCTCGATAGAAGCCAACGGCATAACATTGACAGGCGGTGGGGCTTTGCTGAGAGGCATTATTCCATTCCTGAGTTTGAGGACCGGCCTTACGTTTAACCTTGCAAGTGATCCGCTGACAACTGTAGTCAGGGGTGCCGGACGGACAATCGAGGACTTTAAGGATTACGAGAGGGTTTTTATTAATTAGTGCCTGAACGAAAACCCCTCTTTTTGTCATTTCGACCGTAGGGAGAAATCTTTAATGCCTGTATTTTCAGTACGATAAGATTTCTCGCTTTGCTCGAAATGACAGTTTTGGTT
>QNAY01000378.1 GCA_003645605.1 Thermodesulfobacteriota bacterium | reverse complement strand
GCCTGTCCTGAGGCCAAGGAGAAAATGGCCCTGATAGCTCTGGGGGGATACGGAAGAGCAGAACTTTTCCCATTTTCAGATATTGATGTGATGTTGCTTTATGAACCAGAGGTGGAAGACAAGGTGTCCGCTGTTGCTGAATCCGTTTTTTATCCCTTGTGGGATGCCGGTTTTGAGGTGGGCCACGGTGTGAGGACTATTGATGCCTGCCTGACTGACGCCGAAAAAGATTTTTACTTTCAGGTAGCACTATTAGATGCCAGGTTTATCCATGGAGCCGATTCACTCTTTCTCCAGTTGAAACACGAGTTCATTCAGAGATTTCTAAATGGCGGGAAAAAGACCTTTGTGGAGGATATGATTGCTCACAGAAAGGAAAGGCATAGACGATTCGGAGCCAATGCCTATCTCCTTGAGCCCAACATTAAGGAAAGCAGGGGAGGGTTGCGGGACATCCATTCGATTTTATGGACTTCCAAGGTCCTTTTTGGACTGGAAGATATCAAATCCATTGAAGAGGCAGGGCTCATTACAAAGGAGGAAAGGATCGCACTGGAAGATTCCAGGGATTATCTGCTCAGAATAAGAAACAGGCTCCACTATATTAAATCCCGCAAAAACGACAGGCTGTTTTTCGAGTATCAGGAGGAAGTTTCCAGTTTCTTTGGTTATAAGGACAGCAACAATATGCTTGGTGTGGAACACTTCATGAAGAAGGTTTACGGACATCTACAGACCGTAGCTGTCATATCAGATCTGTTTTTTGAATGTGCTGACGAGGTTGCGAACCTGTCCGCCTGCAGCAAAGAAAATAAAATTCTGGAGCCCGGCATAGAGGTCATTAATTGCCGCATAATACTCACAGAGTCCTCACTACTTGAAGAACGTCCCTATCTGTTAATGCGGCTCTTTGCCCATGCCGCCGGGACCGGCCTGCCTATACATTACAGGACAAGACGGCTTGTAAGTGCCAACCTGGACCTCGTGGACGAAGAGTTGAGATCCTCAAAATACATAGCAGATGCCTTTTTGCAGGCGCTTCAGGATGGCGAAAGGCCTTTAGAGGTCCTGGAGGCCATGCTGGATACAGGCATTCTTGCCGCCTATATCCCGGAGTTTTCTGAGATCAAATCCTTGGCTCAACACGATGTTTACCATGTTCACACAGTGGATAGACACTTACTCCAAACTGTTGCCGAACTCCATGGCTTGAAGGAGGAAGAGTCTCGGATTTTTATGGCCATGGAATCACCTCACATACTTTATCTCGCTGCCTTGTTGCATGACATAGGAAAGGGCTGTGGTGGACACCACGCTGAACGCGGGGCTGAAATAGTCAAGGATATCGGCAAAAGAATGGGGCTTTCCTCAGAGGAATGCGCCAGTCTTTCTTTCCTTGTGCAGGACCATCTCTATCTGGTGCATATTGCCATGAGACGGGATTTGGAAGATGAAACCCTCATATTAAAATGCGCAGGGGAAATACAGGACATTGAACGGTTAAATATGCTCTATCTACTCTCCATAGCGGATTCGAGGGCAACCGGCCCAAACGTCTGGAATGATTGGAAAGCAACGCTGGTGCATGATCTATACTTAAAAATTACTCTCTTCCTGGAAGGATCGGAGATCTATGATTACCACAGGATACAGGCCATAGATTGGATGAAGCAACAGATAGCCTCCAGGCTCGGAGAAAAAGGAAAAGATAGCCTTGCAATAATGCCTGATGACTACATACTGGGCTTTACTCCCGAGGTTATTGAAAAACATGTTCAGCTCAAGACTCAATTGTCAGATCAACTTTCCCTGGTATTGACTGAGGACAGGAGTACTTACTGGTCCCTGCTCGTGATGGCCAATGACCGAACAGGGCTCCTTGCCAGGATATTTGGAGTTATGGCCCTTCACAATCTCAACGTGCTTGCTGCTCAGGTTTTTACCTTAGGGGATGGGACAGCTATAGATGTGCTGGATGTGAAATCCTCGGTCAACAAGGGCTACGATGAACAGGACTGGGAAGCCTTTAAAAAAAATCTGAACCTGGCCCTGGACGACCGGCTGGGATTAGCCCATCGACTGGCTGGAAAATACAGGCCGGTAAGATCAGGCGATTGGCAGAAATACCTAAAACGCCAAGCCCGGGTTGTCCTGAACAATGAGGCATCAGATTTTTACACAATCGTGGAGGTCTATGCAGAGGACAGAATCGGCCTTCTCTACGATGTTACCCGTACCCTGGCGGATTTTGGTTTAAATATTTCCAGGGCCAAGATAGGTACCAAGGTCGACCAGGTAGTGGATGTTTTTTACGTGCAAGACAAAAAAAGGCAGAAAATCAGCACCCCTGATCTGCAGGAGGAGATCCGAAATGCCTTGTTGTATGCGGTAAATTGCGGGGTGTTTTAGGGTTTAAGTTTGAAGTGCGCTAAAGTGCCTAAAGTTGTGGTGCGCGCTTTCAGCGCGGTTAATTAGTGCCTGAACGAAAACCCCTCTTTTTGTCATTTCGACCGTAGGGAGAAATCTTTAATGCCTGTATTTTCAGTACGATAAGATTTCTCGCTTTGCTCGAAATG
>QNAY01000377.1 GCA_003645605.1 Thermodesulfobacteriota bacterium | reverse complement strand
TCGCTAACAGCCCTTAAAAGAAATCAAGAATATAAAAGGTGGTTTGAAAACGGGGAACTTGAATTTAAACTGGCGGCATAGAAAGGGGGATATTTCTAACCGCACAGATCGAAGATTTTTAGGGACAAAACATGCACGATTACATAAAACTTGGGGCATTCGATCGTTGCGAGATTATTGATATACTTCAGCCTTCAGCCTTCGACCTAAATACCTGAGTGAATAGAAAAAAGGGAAAGACAACTGTGGAATACAAATCAACAAATCCCTCCATTGCTGTTATAGGGACCGGCTACTGGGGAAAAAACCTGGTCCGGAATTTCAGCGCGCTGGGTGTCCTTCAAATAATAGTTGACACAAATTCCGAAATCCTTGACCGAATGGCCCGGGATTACCCCGACGCCAAGGTAACCGCATCCTACTCAGAGGTCCTCAATGATCCGGCCGTTGCGGGCTTAGCTATTGCTACGCCTGCCGAGACCCATGGTGCCTTGGTTCGAGAGGCCCTGCTTGCCGGAAAGGACGTATTTGTCGAAAAACCCCTTTGTTTATCCGAGACCGAAGGACAAGAGCTTATTCAATTAGCAGAGGAGCGCAATAAGATCCTTATGGTGGGGCACCTGCTCTGGTACCATCCAGTCCTTCTGAGGCTGAAGGCCCTGGTGAACAACGGCGATCTTGGCCGCATCCGCTATATCTATTCCAATCGTCTTAATATGGGGAAGCTTCGACGTGAAGAAAATGTCCTTTGGTCCTTTGCCCCACACGATGTTTCAGTAATTCTAGGCCTTGTTGAAGAGATGCCCGAATCAGTTCAGGCCCAGGGCGGCAATTACCTCCACCAGAGAATCGCTGACGTCACTGTCTCTCTCTTGTCCTTTGACAGCGGGATAAGGGCCCATATTTTTGTTTCCTGGCTCCATCCCTTTAAGGAACAAAAGCTGGTGGTAGTGGGCAATGAAAAAATGGCGGTCTTTGACGACACTGTTCCGTGGGGAGAAAAACTCATGGTTTATCCACACCATGTGGCCTGGCATGGCAATATTCCGTTGGCAGTGAAGGCAGAAGCCGAACCAGTTGCTGTAGAACAGGAAGAGCCCTTGTGGGCTGAATGCGCACACTTCCTCCACTGCGTGGCCACCAGGGAGCGTCCACGCACGGACGGGAAAGAAGGTTTGCGAGTCCTCCGTGTCCTTAATGCCTGTCAAAAGGCCCTTAAAGATAATCAGGCAGTGCCACTCCTGGACAGAGAGGTTTCCTCTGACCAGGTCTTTGTCCACCCCACAGCCGTAATAGACGATGACGTGACGATAGGTCCGAAGACCCGTATCTGGCACTTCAGCCACATTTTGAGTGGATCTGTTATTGGGGGGAGCTGCAACATTGGTCAGAATGTGGTCATCGGCCCTGGTGCGCAGATCGGCAAAGGATGCAAAATCCAGAACAATATCTCGATTTATGAAGGCGTGACCCTTGAAGACTATGTGTTCTGCGGGCCATCAGTCGTATTCACAAATGTGTTCAACCCCAGGGCGGAAATTCCCCGCATGAAAGAACTGCGTCCCACGCTTGTGCGCCGCGGAGCCACTCTGGGTGCAAACTGTACCATCGTCTGCGGTGTCACAATTGGCCGCTACGCCTTCTCGGGGGCCGGGGCCATAGTTACAAGAGACGTCCCGGACCATGCCTTGGTGGTAGGGAACCCTGCTCGTCAAATCGGTTGGATGTGCCAGTGCGGTGAACGCCTTGGTGATGATCTTGTTTGCCCGGTATGCGGTGCTGCATATCAGGAATCTGAAAGGGGACTTGAGCCGGAACATAGCTGATTTACCGTGAAAATACTTTTTGAATTAGCCACCCCGGAGGAATATGCTACGCATTCCACAGGGCAAGCAGATTTACACAGACGTTTTCCCGCCGACATTGAATACGAGGTTGATGCACGAAATTTAGGAATCATCCATGGGATGGTGAGTTTTGAGGAAGCCTTTGCGCTCAGTGCTCCATGCCATTGATACAATAAATAGAGTCGCCGGTCTGCTGACCTGTGGATCAGGACTTCCGGGTATGTTCCAGTGCTTTCAGGGACGGAGGATTATAGACATTGTAGTGCCAGACTGAAAAGCCCACAAGCGCAATCCCGGCCTAGGTATGCCACTGGCGATTGACACATCTTGGCCCCATTCCGGTCCAGACCAGACCGCCCAGTGAGATCACCATTCCTGCCTTGGACCAAGTCCTTGCCGTCTTTGTATCAATCATAATTCTGCCCCAATCTTACCTAAATTAAGCGGTTAGCCTTTAGCTGTTAGCTGTTAGCTATTAGCTGCAGTATTCATGTTTTCTCTGTTTTTTCTGCGGTGAACTATAAAAAAACGGGTCAACCGGAATAAGTGTGGTCAATTCTTATAATTTTTCATGATATTTTTCAAATTGAGTGGTAAAAAATTAAATTTTAGATAGTATAGTAATTTTTAATTGTATTTTATTATTTTTTGTTTGAAAGGCTAAATATGCGGGATGTTTAATCTGATAATGAGTGGAGTAGCAGTTTTATTTTCTTAAGTAGGAAGAAAT
>QNAY01000376.1 GCA_003645605.1 Thermodesulfobacteriota bacterium | reverse complement strand
TTGTATTCAAGGCGCGAGGAGCGAGCATAACGGGTTATGTGATCGACGAGCAACGAAGAAGACGGCAAAAAAGACATTAATTTGTTCAAGTTATTTATTGTACGTTCCTAAGCAGGTTTGAGTTCTTGTTCAGATGAGTAAATTCTCTATAGTTTCCTTCAGCTCCTGTATTTCAAAGGGCTTGGGAAGAATACGGTCGGCCTTCTTTTCATTAGCGAGTTCTTCAGCGTGATATCCGTAACCGGTAATGGCAATTACAGGTATGTCCGGATGATTTTGTTTAAGAACGGAGATGATGCCTATGCCGCTGACGTATGGCATAGTTATGTCAGTTATTACGAGGTTGTAATCTCTGCTCTTAATTTCCTTTAAGCCTTGCAGTCCATCACTTGCTGTAACGACCTCATAGCCGAAATAAACCAGGTAATCCTCCAGCATACTACGGACTTGCTGATCATCTTCGATAACAAGTATGCGTTTTTTATCTTGCTCCATTTTTCTACACAATCAGAGAATTTTATTAATGTAACACTCTTACCTGTAAATTTGAAAAAATTCCACAGAAAGAAAAATATCCAGGGATTGAGGTTAATTATTGATTTATATTTTCTAATTCCTCAATTTATCAGTTTAGTCCACTTGATTCAGAAATTGCGAATTGAAAAATTGAAGGTTGTTTTATTGATTTTAACTCTTCAATTTCTGAATTCGTTATCTATATGTTTATGGATTTGATGTCAACCTTTATACCTCTGTATTGCCCAATCTTTAACACTGATTTATTATATCACTATGGAACAAAATATTTCCAATATAATCCAAACACGTAGAACTACCCGTGTCATTCATGTTGGGGATGTGGCCATTGGAGGCGAAAACCCCATTGCAGTCCAATCTATGACCAACACAGATACAAGAGATGTCCCGGGCACGGTTGCACAAATTCACCGTTTGCAGGAGGTCGGGTGTGAAATTATAAGGGTGGCAGTGCTTGATACTGCTGCCGCTCAGGCAATTTTAGAAATTAAGAAATCAATTTCCATACCCATTATTGCAGATATACACTTCGACTGGCGTCTGGCTGTGGCCTCGATCGAAGCTGGTGCCGACTGCATAAGGATAAATCCCGGAAACATCGGGGGTCGGAAAAAGCTGGCACGAGTAGTAGAAAAGGTCAAAGAATACGGAGTATCCATGAGGGTGGGAGTCAATGCGGGCTCCCTTGAAAAGGACATCAGGAAAAAATTCGGCGGTCCTATACCTGAAGCCTTAGTGGAAAGCGCTCTCAGAAATATCGGCCTTGTGATTGATATGGGCTGCGAGTCCATCAAAATCTCCATAAAATCTTCAGATGTTCTTAATACAGTAGCTGCCTACCGCCAGTTGTCCCTGGAGACGGACTTTCCTCTGCATCTTGGTGTAACTGAAGCAGGAGGGCTTATCCCCGGGACAGTCAAGAGCAGTGTTGCCCTTGCGGTCCTTTTCATGGATGGCATAGGTGATACTATGAGGGTTTCGCTGACCAGAGATCCGGTAGAAGAGATCCAGGTCGCATACGAAATCCTACGAGCACTGAAAATAAGGCAACGGGGTCCGGAAATAATTTCATGTCCCACATGTGGTAGATGTGAGATAGACCTCTTTTCTTTGGCTTCTGAGGTAGAGCGCAGGGCGCAACGGATTCCCTATCCATTAAAGCTGGCTGTAATGGGATGTATAGTAAATGGCCCAGGAGAGGCCAGAGAAGCGGATATTGGCCTTGCCGGCGGAAAAGGAGTCGGTCTTATCTTCAAAGGAGATCGCCTTTTGGAAAAAGTGCCTGAGCAGGAACTCCTGGAAACTTTTTGGACAGAGGTAGAGCAGTTGGCGGAAATCGAAAGACAAAAGGTCGAAGATAGAGAAAAGAAAGGCAGAGGATAATGAGATATTCGAAGTTGTTTTTGCCTACCTTGAAAGAAGTCCCTGCAGAGGCAGAGATTGTATCCCACAAATTGTTGCTAAGGGCCGGCATGATCAGAAAGCTGGCCTCCGGCCTCTATTCATATCTGCCCCTGGGCCTAAGATCCCTTCGCAAAGTGGAAAAAATAATCAGGGAAGAGATGGACCGTGCCGGTGCACAGGAAGTGCTCCTGCCCATAGTCCAACCGTCAGAGCTCTGGCAGGAAAGCGGCAGATGGGAGCGTTACGGAAAGGAACTCCTGCGTTTTGAGGACAGGCATGGCAGGACCAGTTGCCTCGGTCCTACCCATGAAGAGGTAATCACAGACATTGTGCGAAAGGAGATCAGATCATATCGTGATCTTCCTCTGAATCTGTACCAGATCCAGACAAAATTTCGAGATGAAATCCGGCCTCGCTTCGGGCTTATGCGGAGCAGAGAATTCCTGATGAAAGACGCCTACAGCTTTGACGTGGATGATGAGGCACTTGAGAAAACCTATCAGGTTATGTACAAGGCCTATTGCCGAATATTTGAGCGCTGCGGCCTTGAGTTCAGGCCCGTTGAGGCAGACACGGGCAGCATCGGAGGACATGCCTCCCATGAATTCATGGTCATGGCAGATACGGGAGAAGACCA
>QNAY01000375.1 GCA_003645605.1 Thermodesulfobacteriota bacterium | reverse complement strand
TACCTTGTGTGAATTCTTTACCTCGAAATGACATTGGCACAACCCTATATAAAATTTAGCAACAATCCCCACATTTTATAGAATTTGTAGGCTATTACAATAGGGTTGTCAAGCAAAAAATATCAAGTCATATGGAATACGCTATAGGTCAGGTCTTCATTCTTGACAGTTGAGAATATTGCCCAATACCGAACCATTAGCTTGAGCAGACAGATAGGGAAGTGCAGCTTTCGCCATATCCATTTTTTTCATTGAACGTACCTTTTGCCGAGGCCTTGTTTCCCTTGCTGCAGCTCAGCATGTCGTTGAGCAATATTCCGTCACCGGCATCAATGGTCATGAGCTTGAAATAAATTTTGTCAATATCCCGTTTTTGTGGCCTCTTTCAATTCCCCAACAAATTTCCCCACCCTTTTTACCAGGTCGTGCCCGGCCTTGAGATCATTGTCCTGTTTGATCGTGTGGGCCTCAATCAGTTTTATAATGGCGCTTCCAACAATAATTCCGTCTGTTACAGCGGAGAGCATGGATACCTGGGCAGGTTTGGAGATCCCAAAACCCACTGCCACTGGTTTGTTGGTGAGCTTTTTGATTCCGTTAAGGCCCTGAGACAGTTCAGCGGGGAGGTCGGTCCTTGCCCCGGTAATACCGGTTACGGAAACATAGTACAAGAATCCCTGGGTGGCCCTGGCAATTTTCCTGACTCGATCTGCCGGGGTATTCGGGGCCACGAGCAGGATATTGGCAAGTCCCTGGAATTTTGCGGCTGCAATCCAGTCTTTGGCTTCCTCCAGGGGCAGGTCTGGAACTATTGTACCGTCAAGACCGGCGGTTGCAGCGTCTTTTGCAAAGGCAGAAAGGCCGTATTGGAATAAGGGGTTGTAGTAGCCCAT
Source organism: Thermodesulfobacteriota bacterium (assembly GCA_003645605.1). Taxonomy (GTDB): domain Bacteria; phylum Desulfobacterota; class Dissulfuribacteria; order Dissulfuribacterales; family UBA3076; genus UBA3076. The sequence goes on along the minus strand of QNAY01000375.1, from coordinate 1,688 downwards.
AAGGACCAAGGGAATATCTGTCTTTTTTCGGACTTTCTTAACCAGTTTCAATAAATCCTTTGCGTTTATGTTGTTGCGAAGGGCTCTCTGGCTTGAAGCCTGAATAGTCGGGCCGTCTGCCAGGGGATCTGAGAAAGGGAGACCAAGTTCTATAAGGTCCGCCCCTTGGCGGCACATCTCCAATATCAGGGCCTCTGTGGTGGCAATGTCCGGGTCTCCGGTGGTTATGAACAGGATAAGCGCTGCTTCTTTCCTTTTTTTGAGCTGTGAGAACATGCGATCTATTCTGTTCATTTGTCTGCCCTCCCCTTGATCAATTCAGCAACTGTTGCAACATCCTTGTCTCCCCTTCCGGAAAGATTGATCACCACAATACTCCCTTTCGGAAGAGATGGGGCAAGCTCCTTCAGGTAGGCAACGGCATGGGCGCTTTCCAGGGCAGGTATGATTCCATCTGTCTCTGACAGCAGCCTGAATGCCTCAAGTGCCCGTTCATCATCAACTGCTACATACTCGACCCTGCCTGAGTCCTTAAAGACGCTGTGCTCCGGTCCTACACCGGGATAGTCAAGCCCCGGGGCCAGTGAGTGGGCGCCTTTTATCTGGCCCCAATGATCCTGCAATAGATAGCTCATAGCGCCGTGGAGCACGCCGGGGCTGCCGACAGCCAGGGGGGCGGAGTGAAAGTCTGTTTCAACACCTTTTCCCGCTGCTTCAACTCCTATCAGTCGTGTTCCCGAGTCCTTAATGAATGGATAGAAGATACCCATGGCGTTGCTCCCGCCGCCGACACAGGCCATTATCACGTCCGGCAGGCATCCGGCAAGCTGTTTGATCTGCCTCCGCGTCTCTCTTCCGATTACGCACTGAAAATTCCGGACCATCATTGGATATGGATGGGGACCCACCACAGAACCTATGACATAGTGGGTGTCTCCAACATTAGTAACCCAGTCCCGTATTGTCTCATTTATTGCGTCTTTAAGGGTCTGTGTCCCTGAGAGAACAGGGATGACCTTTGCCCCGGTAAGTTCCATGCGAAAGACGTTCATTGACTGGCGAACCATGTCCTTGCGGCCCATGTAAACTGCACACTTCAGACCCATCAGAGCAGCCGCAGTTGCAGTTGCCACACCGTGCTGTCCTGCGCCGGTCTCCGCTATGATCCTTGTCTTCCCCATGCGTTTTGCAAGGAGTACCTGGGCGATCGTGTTGTTGATCTTATGTGCCCCGGTGTGGGCGAGATCTTCACGCTTAAGAAATACCCTTATTCCGCCGCCTACTGCCTCTTCCAGACCCTTTGCCTCGTAGAGCGGGGTAGGACGCCCCACGTAATCCTTGAGAATTTGATTGAGTTCCTTCTTAAAGCCGGTATCCCGTCTGGCCTCCCTGTATGCGGAATCCAACTCCGTAATGGCAGGCATAAGTGTCTCCGGCACAAAGCGGCCTCCGTATAGACCAAAGTGACCCAGATTATTTGGTGATTTGGTGATTTGGTGATTGGTTGATTTATTCACGATTCCTTCCTTTGTATAGTCTATCCCTGCCTACCCTCAACGAGAGGGGCTTAGGAACGTACAATAAATAACTTGAACAAATTAACGTCTTTTTTGCCGTCTTCTTCGTTGCTCGTCGATCACATAACCCGTTATGCTCGCTCCTCGCGCCTTGAATACAACAAAAAATCC
>QNAY01000374.1 GCA_003645605.1 Thermodesulfobacteriota bacterium | reverse complement strand
AATTAGTGAACCGGATGAACCCAAACTGGAAAGATCTGAGTTCTGGATGGTAAAGATTTCTCCCTTTGGTCGAAATGACATGGCAGCGCGAATCATGACACATTAGCGTGAACGGTTACAGATTTTAGATGGATACAGACTTACACCAATATGGGAAACAGACAGGCTTTCGTTCCGGTTTTGTCGCAATAGTCGGGGCTCCTAATGTAGGAAAATCAACCCTCCTTAATCAACTTCTCGGTGAAAAGGTGGCAATTACCACTCCCAAGCCCCAGACAACCCGGCGTCAGGTAAAAGGTATACTTACCGGAGATAAATTCCAAATTGTATTTGTGGATACACCCGGAATTCATGAATCCAATAAACCTCTTAATAAGATATTAGTGCGTTGGGCCACTCAGGCGCTTGCGGATGTGGATGCGGCAGTGTTTGTGGTTGACGCAACTCGCAGACATAGAGGTCAGGAGTTTGCCATTTTGGATCTTTTAAAAAAAGTAGGGCAGCCTGTAGTGTTAGTGCTCAATAAGATCGACAGAGTGGCAAAAGAGACCTTGCTGCCCATAATTGCTGAGCTGAAGGATGCGTATCCCTTTGAAGCAATCGTGCCTATATCCGCCAAGTACGAAAGCGGTGCTTATTATGTTCTTGACGAGATACTAAGGTTGCTTTCCGAAGGGCCTCAGTATTTCAATGGGGCAATTATTACTGACCAGTCCAGAGATGATCTTGTAGCTGAATTTATTCGAGAGAAAATTTTCTTGCTTGCAGAGCAGGAGATCCCTTATTCAACAGCAGTAAATGTTGAAGAGATTGAGGATAATCAGGAACAGCGGATCACAAAGATATTCGCTACTATTTTTGTGGAAAAGCAGTCTCAGAAAGGAATCATTATCGGCAAGAATGGTCGTTTTATTAAAAAAATTGGAATTTTTGCCAGAGATGAGCTTGAATCGCTCTGGGGTAAAAAGGTGCATATGGATCTTCGGGTCAGGGTCCTTAAGGACTGGTCCAGAGATGATCGTGCACTTCGTCGCCTGGGCCTTACTACTTGAATGTAATCATTCATTTCCCCTCTGACAGCCAACAGCCTTTTTCGGGTTTCAAAGCACAATCCGTTGAGGATACGCCTTTTGGTGCAACCTTGTCTGCGGTTGAAACCCTTACACTTGAATAGCAATTTTGTTATACTTTTCGAGAGTGACTTTTTTGTCACCCTTTTAATTGCCTGCCCGGACTTTCTGGTCTCACATGATTAATGGTTGATCACTTGCCATCTTAAAACTACCTGAAATTACAGTTATTTTTTTTGTTATCATGCTAGGCATTATTCTTGCTTATTGCCTATACTGATAGGATATTTTTTTGACATGTTATTAAGTTGAGAGTCCAAAGTTCTCTCGTCATGCCGGACTTGATCCGGCATCCAGATCGCGGAACGTTTTGAAAAGATACTGGATTCCGTCTTTCGCCGGAATGACGCGAAAGGAAAAATAATAGTGACCAATTTTCAACATACACTTAGAAAGTCTGTAAAGGCATTTGGTATAGGACTGCATTCCGGGGAAAAGATATCTTTAAAAATAAACCCCTCTCCGGCCAACACCGGAATTTGTTTTGTTCGTAGTGACTTGAGCCCTGAGCAGGTTATTCCAGCCAGGACAAAGTACGTAGTGGATACCAGATTTGCAACCACAATAGGTACTGAAAGAGGGTCTGTTTCAACCATTGAGCATTTAATGGCAGCTCTGTCGGGGGCAGGTGTGAATAATGCCTTGATTGAGGTTGATGGGCCCGAAGTTCCGGCAATGGATGGGAGCGCCGCTCCATTTCTCAGTCTTTTGCAAAAGGCAGGTCTGAAGGCCCAGGATGAGCCCATACGATATATTGAGATTCTGGAACCAATAATGGTGGCAAGGGGTGATAAATTTCTAAGTATTGAGCCTTGCAAAAATTTTGTTGTGTCTTTTGAAATAGAGTTTGAACATCCCCTTATTGCCAAACAGCGTTTTGTTGACAAGATTACGCCGCAAACATTTGCGTGCCAAATCAGCAAGGCAAGGACCTTTGGTTTTCTCAATGAAGTGGAGCTGCTGAGAGAAAATGGTTTTGCCTTGGGCGGGTCCCTTGAAAATGCTGTAGTTGTGGGTGATACATCAATACATAATAGTGGTGGCCTGCGGTTTTCTGATGAATTTGTCCGCCACAAGGTTTTGGACTTGATCGGAGATCTTTGTCTTTTAGGCGCGCCTATTTTAGGAAAGGTAAAAGCTGTAAAGAGCGGTCATGCCCTGCATCACGTGTTGACCCAGGAATTATTAAATCGCCCCTATGCCTGGGAGTATGTGGAAAACGATAGAACTTGGGAAATACCATCCTGGGTTGGTCACAAAGACGATGTGATTTCTGCGGCCATACCGGCATGACAGCTTAGTTAGTGTCTGAACGGTCTTTTCGTTCAGACACTATAGCGTATTCCATATGACTTGATATCAAGATTTTTAAAAAAACATGAACTTTTTTATGAATTAGCTGACATCCACCTCTTGATTCACATCAATTTCTCCATCCTCTAACCAATACTTATTT
>QNAY01000373.1 GCA_003645605.1 Thermodesulfobacteriota bacterium | reverse complement strand
CTGGCATTGTTTCAGGGGCCGGAGTTTTTTGGCTTTTCCATCGTGCCGAAATTACGCAGGTCCGGAAACAATTAAGATTAGAAAGCGAATCTGAGCGTGTTGCTCTAGATGAAAAACTCCTTGCAAGAGATAAGCAGATCCAGGACCTTGGAGTCGCCATTGATAAAGCAAATGATGAGACAAGGGACCTTCGAGATCAAATTCAGGCCGAGTCTGAGAGACGGTCGGCTGCCGAGGAAAGGAGTTCCCGCATTCCTGAACTGAAGGATTCGTTGAATGCCAAGGAAGCCGGAATTTCCCAACTCCAGGAAGAAAACACCCAACTTAAGACGCAATTATCGGAATTAGAGACCCGTATTGCAGATGAAAGAAAATCGATTCAGGAGAAGCTGGATCTGTTAAACAGTGCCCAGACAGGCCTGGCCGATGCCTTTAAGGCCCTTTCCGCCGAGGCCCTTAAGAGCAATAACCAGTCATTTCTTGAGCTCGCAAAGGCCACTTTGGAGAAATTCCAGATTGAGGCCCAGGGCGACCTGAAGCAGCGGCAAAAGGCAGTAGAAAACCTGGTTTCACCCGTCAGGGAATCTCTGATAAAAGTTGACTATCAGATACAGGAGATAGAAAAGGCGCGAAAAGAGGCCTATGGCGGTCTGTCTGAGCAGGTCAAGTCCCTGATTACCACGCAGGAGAAGCTTCAGTCAGAGACAGGAAATCTGGTTAAGGCTCTGCGTGCTCCCTCGGTACGCGGTCGTTGGGGTGAAATCCAGCTCAAGAGGGTAATTGAAATTGCCGGCATGTTGCCACACTGTGATTTCGTCGAACAGAAGACCGTGACAACCGATAAAGGACATATCAGGCCTGACCTGATAGTCAGATTGCCGGGCGGGAAAAATGTGGTAGTTGATGCCAAGGCCCCGCTCCAGGCATACCTGGAGGCCATGGAGGCCAAAGATGACAGATCGAGGCTCGATCACCTGAAGGACCATGCACGTCAGGTACATGAACACATGAGAAAATTGAGTTCAAAGACCTACTGGCAGCAATTTGAGCCGACTCCGGAATTTGTTGTCATGTTTTTACCCGGGGAGAACTTCTTCAGTGCGGCTTTGGAGCAGGACCCAGGGTTAATCGAAAAAGGAGTAAAAGATTGCGTAATTCTTGCGACACCGACCACATTGATTGCCTTGCTTCGTGCCGTGGCATACGGATGGAGACAGGAGAAAATTGCCGAAAGTGCTCAGGCAATAAGCAAGATCGGGAATGAGCTCTATGAACGTCTGAGTGTCTTTGCCGACCATTTTTCCGGAGTGGGCAAGGGACTGGATCGAGCCGTGGAGACTTATAACAGGGCAGCAGGTTCTTTGGAGAGTCGAATACTTCCGGCAGCCCGGCGCTTTACGGAACTTGGTGCTGCATCAAAAAAAGAAATTTCACCGGTGTCGCCTGTAGAAAGATCATCAAGGACGCTTCAGGCGCCGGAACTTGTTCATGATCAAGGTCCGGCAGAAAACGAGAAGAGGTGATTGATAACATGATCGACTTTTTGGGATCAGGGGCACTTAATCTCGATCTTGTCTATGAAGTGGATAACCTTGAGGATGTGCGGTCAGCAGGCTTTGATCTCCATCCCGGGCATGAAATATCAGGAGATCAAGAAACGGCAAAAGCCCTTATGGATTTTCTCCATGGCCAGGGGACCCTCATGGCCAAAAGCGGAGGAGGCTCTTCCGCCAATACCATATGTGCTCTCAGCCGTCTGGGTCACAGGGCCGGCTTCATCGGTACAGCAGGTGAAGACAGGGCAGGGAATTTTATACTGAGTTCTATGAAGGGTGTGGATTCTTCCCTTGTGAAGCAGGTCGGCAAAAGTGCAATCTGTATCATTATAATAGAAAAGATGGAACGGGACAGGGCCATGTTTGTTGCACCCCATGACCGTGAGGGGAAATTCCCGGATTCTGCAGTCCTGAAAAGCGTGTTAAATACAAAAGTGCTCCATTTCAGTTCCCTGGTTCAGTCACGCGGCATCTCCACCCAGAAAAAGCTGGCCAATGCCCTTAAGCCGGAACAGGTCCTTTCCTTTGATCCAGGTGAGCTTTACGCTGCAAGGGGCATTGAGGCCCTGTCATGTATTCTCAAAAGGACGGATATACTCTTCATCACGGAAGAAGAAGTAAAGATAATGACAGGCATGGCAGGCAAGGCCGGGCTTGAGGCCATTTATCCCCTGCTGAGTGAGAATCGGGCAGGTCATAATAATGCCTCTGTGAGCTTGAACCTATTCAAAGACACAGGGGGGGCTGCCATAGTATGTAAACAGGGTCCAAGGGGCGTGGCCATCTATAGTCCTGATGTATCTGTGATAATTCCGGCTGAAAAGGTCTTGAAAATAGTTGACAACACCGGTGCGGGCGATGCATTTAATGCAGGTTTTTTGCACGCCGTGCTTCAAGGGGCACCGGCCCGTGAATGTCTCAGGTCTGGTGTACGGCTTGCCGCCCTTTCTCTGTCGGCCTTTGGCAGAGGCTGGCTGGACAAGCTGGAGATCTGAAAATCTGCAGCACCCTGTAAACGCTTACAGTTCGTT
>QNAY01000372.1 GCA_003645605.1 Thermodesulfobacteriota bacterium | reverse complement strand
TTTTTGTCATTTCGACCGTAGGGAGAAATCTTTAATGCCTGTATTTTCAGTACGATAAGATTTCTCGCTTTGCTCGAAATGACAGTTTTGGTTAGTTTTCGTTCAGGCACTAATCACTTCCTTTTCTTTTTCTTCTTTTTCGCCTGTTGTTCTTTTGGGCTGAGAAAACGATAGGTTACGGCATCACAACGGGTATTTATTATCCAGGTACCGCCTCGCTTGACCTCTTGACCTTCAGTGAGACCCTCTGCGGCCCCTTTTATTGGTGCTGCTTCGCCTGTAGCTTCGGTTTTTTGGTTACTGGTTGCTGATCCCTTCTGACTCCAGACCTTCGTGGTTTGCTTGGCCTTTCCCATTGAGACCGATTTTATATGCACGATGCGAGCCATACGACTGACATTATTAAAGAAATCAACTGTATTGTGAAATGGCCCATTGAATTCCATGCTAATGGGAATAGCAGCGTAAAAGGCCTTTGGCTGTTCCTTCTGTGGTTTAAAGGATAAAAAATCCAGTCCGGCCTCATTGCCAAGTGAAGAAATCTCAGGCAAAAATGTCGGTATGTCTTCTTTCTCCGGCAGTAGCTTCAAGGCCTTCTGTAAAATTTCCTTTATGGTATCCAATTCTTTTTCCAACTGGGGAATCTGTTTAGACTTTGCTTCCAACTTGACCAGCTCTTGCCTCAGGTTCGGGATTTTCTCCGACGTGGTTTTCATTTCTTCTAAACGAACGGATAGGAAAAAAAACCAGAACAGGGCAATAGGAATAACTGAGACGAGCAACCATATGCCGGCCTTTTGCCAAACAGGAAGGGTATAGACAGATTGAAAAAGCCCAGGAGGTATCTTTAAGCTTAGTTTGTTAAATTTCACGACTTCTTAGCTCTCTTTGCAATCTTAAGTTGAGCAATTAGCTGTTAGCCATTAGCATTTAGCTTTGAAAAATGTAATAGCAAAAATATTCCATAATCATTAAGCTAATAGCTAACCGCTAATAGCTAACCGCTTAGTTTGTTGAGTTTGAATATTCACTTGAAGCCCAAATTCCATAAGGGCATGTCCCTGGATTGACTTCTGTTTGGTATTTATCAAATTTACCGATTTGCACATTGATGATGTTTCCAGGCGTCGCATAAAAAGAGCTACCGTGTGGTTATCAAGGGCGACTCCATCAAGTCGTACATTATTTTCCTTAAGGCTTAATTTAGTAAGCCATAAACGATCAATAGGGACTGAACTTACAATTTCATCCAGGATTTTAACCGTTGTTGTACGACCTTCTTGAAGTTTTTCTATGGCCTTAAATTTATCTTCTACTTGTTTTCGTTTCTTATTTGTTTTCTCTATTTTTTTGTTTACATAGGCGAATTTTGCTTTTTTTTCTTCTAATGATGTCAGTTCTTGCCTTTGAGCCACTACCTTTCCTTGAATAGTCAATCCAACAGCCAACAAAACAACTGTCAAAAGGATCAAAAACAGGATAAAGACTGAAATCTGCTGGCGAACTGCCTCTTTTTTACGCCACTCTCGAACTGGGAGGAGGTTTATTTGAATCATTTTGTCAGAGTCCTCAGCGCAAGTCCGGTGGCTATTGCCATTTGTGGAGCGACAGAGGAGATATACTCAGGCTCTATGCCATGATCGATAGCAAAGCCTTGCAAGGGGTTTAATATCTTCACCGGCAGGCCTATTATGTCGCCAAAGATTATGTCAAGCTCTTTTAAAAAGGCGGAACCCCCACTTGTGTATAGTTGTGTGGGATATGTCTCTGCGTCTGAATTCGCCTTATAGAAATCTATTACCTTTTTTAGCTCTGATGCCCAAACATCACATAACTCCTTGCAAACCGTGGTCACTTCTTTCATGATTGCAGCATCTTCAGATCCGGCAATCTTTATTCTTTCCGCATCTACATATTCCAGCCCTGTAGCTTCCTGGATAGCCTCTGTAAGTTGAGTTCCTCCAAATGCCATGTCTCTTGCAAAAAGAGATGTACCTTGTAAAACTATGTTGATGTTTGTCTTCTGGGCTCCTATGTCCACTAAGACTATAGGTTCAGTTAAAAGGCCAAAAGCACCTTCAAAGGCATTTCCAAGGGCAAATGCATCCACGTCCACCACTGCCGGGGACAAACCGACTTCCTGAGTAAGGGAGGCGTATTCATCAACAATCTCTCTTTTAGCAGCAACAAGGAAAATCTCTGTCCCGCTGTTTTTTTTGCTTTCCCCGTCCAGCGCATGAAAATCCACATAAACTTCTTCGATTTCAAAGGGTACGTATTTTTCTGCTTCGAAAATCAGATTGCGTTCTATCTCATCTTCGTCCTGATATGGAACGATTATTTTCTTGACAATGACAGAATAGCCAGCAATAGATGTGGCCGCGTATTTAACTTTTGGCCGGAGATTGCCTAGAAGTGCCTTTAGTGCCCCTGCAACTTTATCCGGCTCTTTTATTGAACCGTCTACTATGGCTTGGGGTGGGACCAAGGCACGGCCAAAGCACTTGACGGTATGGCGTGTGCCGTTGCTGGATAGCTCAACAATTTTTATGCTGTGTGAACCTATATCCAACCCCAATGTAGGGTGTT
>QNAY01000371.1 GCA_003645605.1 Thermodesulfobacteriota bacterium | reverse complement strand
TCAGGAAAAGATGGCTCAGAGACGATGAAGGAAGATAACAGGCTATTTGCCAGGATATTGATCCCTGTCGATGGCTCGAAATTCAGCCTGAAGGCAGTGAGGCTTGCCAGACGGCTGGCAGAAATCCAGGGTTCCGAACTACTCCTGCTCCACGTGCTGGACACGGCAGTACTCGATCAACTGAGCAGGTTTGACTACAAGCCCCATAATGAAGTCCGTGCCGACATGGAAGGAAGTGCAAGGGCCTTCCTGGAAGACATGTCCCTGGAGGTCAATCAATCGAACGTGCCGGTCTCCATAACCATCAAGGAGGGGACCCCTCACGTGGTAATCCTTGATGAGGCAGTCAGTTGGGGTGCTGATCTCATTGTTATGGGAAAGCTGGGGAAAAGAGGTGTAAGCAGGATCCTGCTTGGAAGCGTTGCCGAGCGCGTGATTGAGTTTGCCAACCTCCCTGTATTGCTGGTTAATGCTTGAACCTGGATTATGCATGATTCCGCTCCGAGGTTTTGGGAAATCCGGCTCTTGTAACCTGGTCAGAACCTCATCCCTGGTAAGGTCGTACCAGTTGGCATAGGCATCAGCCACTGCAAAATATTGCCCGGTCCTTATATTTGGGCAAAAGATTTCTTCAACAATGGGAGAAATCCGGGAAATAGAACGTTCTGGAGCAGTTGGCACTGCCACTACTATCTTGCTCGCCCCTTTTCGGCGAACCGTTTCTACGCAGGCCAACATAGTGTAGCCTGAGGCAAGACCATCATCTGCCATCAATATTGTCTTGTGAAGCACATCGGGAAAGGTAGTTCCCTGGCGAAAGATACGATTTCTTTCTTGGAGATCCTCTTTTACCTTGGTTATCTGATCCTCTATTTCCTTTGGAGAAAGCTGAAGAACGGCGACAAGCTCGTTATTGAGAAAGACATCTCCATCCAGTGTCACGGCACCAAAACCTGCTTCGGGATTTCCTGGGATAGGAATCTTTCTGACAATTATAAGATCAAGGGGCAGGGAGAGGCCCTTTGCCACCTCAAGTCCTATAGGAACCCCACCGGAAGGTATGGCAAGGACAAGGGTCTCTTTTGCCTTTTCGTAGTAAGGCTTGAGCATTTCTGAAAGCACCTTTGCGGCATCGTCCCTGTCCTTGAAGACAAACCTCTTGTCACGGAGGCTGGATACTTCGCAGATTTTTGCAACCATGTGGACCTTCTTTTATACTCGTGCCTGATAAAATGCCGGTGTCAGGGGCAACTTCTTCTTCATTTAGTCATAGGCGTGTGTGCCCAGAACACACTTTACACCGAACTTTTTCTCAACTATCTCCTTAAACTGATCAAAGTCATGGTTCTTACACATGGGTATTGCCTTAACCATACAATTGCTGAGATGCACCGCATCAATCTTGACGTTCTTTTTGACCGCTCCTATGTTGGATATCACAGCCCGACCTGGACACTGGCAGCGCAGAAAGCCGACCAGCACGGGATTGTCGTATTGGGCGAATTCCCCGTTTTTTTCAGCCACTGCGTTGATACACTTGTATTCCCCCGGACATGCGTAACCCTGATCCATATACGCACCGCAACCTATAAGTAAGATGTTCATTTACTCCCCCTTTGCTCAAGGAAAAATCCTAAACCGAACTCCAAATACTAAAAACAAATGCCCCTGACACAGCATAACTCGGAGACTTAAATTCTATTCTACTTGTCTGATTAAAAACATTCCAGTTTTATGCTTAGTTAAGCTTGCGGCGTCCTCACTTTTTTCATAGATGATACTTGTATGGATGATAAGAGAGGGTATATTGCCCTGCATTTGAGCGGCTGATATCGTCTTCATGAATGGGGAAGGCGGAATGGACAATTAACATATTATGGTTACTCCTTTTTTTAAATTCAAAATCCAAAATTTAGAATCCAAAATTGTGTCTGAACTGCCTTTTCGTTCAGACACTAACTAACCTGCATGCCAAGACGCCATATTGTAAATCTGTTAGATCGATTGGTCCCCAAGGGGGGGCTGGTCCTGATGGTAATGGCTGTTGCGGTTGGGGCCGGGACCGGGCTCGCCGCTGTATTCTTTATCCGACTTATAGCCCTTATAGAGCACTTCTCATACACTGAAGCCATGGTCCTTTACCCTCTTCTGGGACGTCTGTGGCTTATCATTATCCCTATATTGGGCGCACTCATCGGCGGTCCCATCATTGCCTACTTTGCCACGGAGGCCAAGGGGCACGGCGTGCCCGAGGTCATGAAGGCCCTGATCCTGCAGGGGGGCCGCATACGGCCGAGGGTCGCCATAGCAAAAATTTTTGCCTCGGCCCTATGCATCGGCTCAGGCGGTTCAGCCGGCAGGGAGGGCCCTATTGTCCAGGTGGGTTCCGCCTTGGGGTCCACTGTGGGACAGTGGCTGCGTCTTTCAGACGAACGTATCAAAAACCTGGTGGCCTGCGGGGCGGCTGCGGGCATCGCAGCCACATTCAACGCACCTATTGCCGGGGTAGCATTTTCCTCAGAATTGTTGATGAGCGAACACCAGGTGGCCATGCTTGGTAATGTAGTAATTGCGTCCGTATCATCCAGCAT
>QNAY01000030.1 GCA_003645605.1 Thermodesulfobacteriota bacterium | reverse complement strand
TGAAATGATTTGGCTAGCCTGTTTTTAAAAAAGAAGTTTTTTAGCTTGATAGGGGGAAATGTGATGTGTCCTCCAGGGACGTCCCAACACTAGGAAAATATGTATGACAATGCGGCTCCCACAGTCACACATACGAGCGCAATTAGTATTTGCCACATGCGGGAGTTTCGTTGTTCTTTTCTCAGCCGTTCTTCGCAGTCAGTTAACCCTGGCTTTTTCTTTACAAGCTTGACAATCTTTGCGCGTAGTTCTTCCAAAAGGTCTGAATACTCTTCTATCAATGCGATTGTTCCCGGGTTGCCTACATCCTTCTTGGCTTGGATCCTCGCGATCTCTTTTGATACTTCTTGGGATGGTTCCCTATTATGTGATAGCTGAATGAGTTATTTGTGGATTATAATGACAGCATAATGGCCTATTAGGACTTGTTTCTATTCAGATATGCAATAAGCTTTTCAAGTACCGCTATATTCTTTATTGAATCCGTTGCAATCCCCTCAAGATATACCACAGCTAAGTCTGTTGGGTAGTGGTTAATTTGCGCTTGATTTACGGTTACCTATATGGCAGTATATAATAAAAATTAATAGGAGGTGTGCTGTGATAGAGAAAATCATGAAAATAAATTGTTATCATTGTAATAGCGAGAATATAGTTAAGCATGGATTTGATTCAATAAATGGTAAGCAATTATATAAATGTAATAATTGCGGTAAATATAGTAGAGATAACCCACAGTACAAAAAATATTCAGATAATTTTAAGGAATTAGTTGTCGGATGTTATATGGAGGGGATGTCTTTAAGAGGCATTGAAAGAAAATTTAAGGTATGTCGGCAGACAGTATCTAGTTGGCTAAAAAATAAAGCAAAGGAAAAAGATTTGAAAGATGTATTGGTAGAACCTGATGAAAATGGAGTGATAGAAGTTGACGAAATGTGGTCTTTTGTTTTTTCTACTATGTATCAAATACGGAAGGATGCATTAGGATATAGCTGACACCCTGATTTTGCACTTGACTTTGGTATGAATCCTGATAAATTTCCTGCATACAGAAAACTTTTTGATAATTATGGAGAAGGAATTTGCATAGGAGAAACTTATACCTAAAAAAGATAATCCCTTTTGTGAACAAGCCTGTCATAAAAGTTATTACCGGGATGAGGCGTGTCGGAAAGAGTTATCTCCTAAAACTAATCATCGAGACTCTGAGTGCGCAGAAATCGAATGGTTCAGACCAAATTCTGTACATCAACAAAGAGTCCTTAGACTATGATTTCATAAAAGATTACAAAGACATGCACAAGTATGTTAAATCTTCATTTAAATCTGTTGAGGGATCAAAATATCTTCTCGTTGATGAAATCCAGGAAATCCACAATTGGGAAAAAGCCGTTTCATCCCTTTTTTCTGAAGGTGATATTGATATTTTTCTTACTGGATCAAATGCCCATCTCCTTTCATCTGAAATTGCCACGCTCATCTCCGGTAGGTTTGTCGAATTTCCGGTTTATACCTTGAGCTTTGAAGAATTTCTTTTATTCAGGGGCAAAAATAAGAAGGACATGAACACAGAATTTCCAATATACCTGAAATTTGGAGGTTTTCCTGCGATTCATCATTTTGATTTTGATGAAGAGGTCGTTTATCAATATATTAGTTCGCTTTACAACACGATCCTTTTAAAGGATGTCATAAAAAGAAACAATGTACGTAATGTGCATCTTCTGGAAAACATAACCCGATATGTTTTTGACAATGTCGGCAATATATTTTCTGCGAAGAAAATATCCGATTATGTCAAGTCCAAGAAAATGAAAGTGGGCACGGAAACCATACAGAACTACATTTCATATATCCTATCAACATTCGCCCTGCACAAGGTTGCCCGTTATGATATTAAGGGCAAACGCATTCTTGAAATTCATGAAAAATACTACCTTGGCGACATCGGCATGCGGCATGCCCTATTGGGTTATAAAGCCGCTGATATTTCAGGCATTCTTGAAAATATAGTCTATTTAGAACTAAAGAGAAGGGGCTATCAAATCTACATCGGCAAATTCGGAAACAGAGAAATCGATTTTATAGCTGAAAAAGAAAACAGAAAAATGTACATCCAGGTAACTTATATGCTTTTATCTCCAGAGACCATTGAAAGAGAATTTTCGGCGTTGAGGAGCATTAAAGACAATTATCCTAAATACGTAATCAGCATGGATACCGTTTTCGGCAATGACTTCGAAGGAATCAGGAGAATAAATCTCATTGAATTTCTGCTGGATCCTGAGATATAACCAATATTCATAGTCCCAAATTGGTTCGTTGCAAGAACTATCATAAACAAAATGATCCTTCTATTGTGGAAGTCAATGAAAACATGCTGCGGGTCTTTGGTAACTCGCTGCTCCATGTTTCCGAAGTGGACGCTATTGTAGAAAACCATGTGTCACTGATATGGTTGAACTGATCAAGAAAGGCGTCATCACCGGCTGCCGTAAAACCTTGCATCGGCACAAGCATGTCTTTTCCGTAGCATACGGCACTGATGAAGTGTTTCGCTTCATGCACGACAACCCAAGTATGGAAAGCTATCCTTCCTCTTATGTGATGGATCTAAGGGTAATTGCACAAAACGACAACATGGTGGCTATCAACTCGATTATCGAAGTGGACCTGACTGGACAGTGCAACTACGAGTATATAGGAGGGTTCCAGTACAGCGGCACCGGTTGTCAGCTTGATTTTGTTCGAGGCGCCTATGCCTCACGGGGAGGAAGGTCCATCATGGCATTCTATTCCACTGCGAAAAACGGGACGGTATCCAGGGTTGTGGGCCGTCTCGCCGATGGGACTGCGGTAACGACGCCGCGCATGGATGTAAACTACATGGCCACCGAATATGGCATTGTGGATTTGAAACAAAAAAGCGTTCGTGAACGGGCGGATGCCCTCATCAGTATCGCCCATCCGAAATTCCGGGAAGATCTTTTGCGGGAAGCCGAGGATATGCGTCTTATGTAGATGATAAGAGAGGGTTATAGGGCATCATAAGGAAGAAGGTTTGGCATGCACTTGAGAAAATTAATTTGACAGATACTTTTTGCAGTGTAATCACGAAAATGTAAACTCGTCTGCCAACTACATTCCATATTTATTTATCGTTTCATCTGAAGCCGGCACGGTTCTGAAAATTTTTATGTTTTCACTTCCCGGTCCTGACAGTTTGACCTCTTCCGAACGCTTTTTCACCTTTGTATATCGGCACAGGATGCTTGCTGCAATATCTGCATTGACATCAGAGTATATCATCTTTCGCCAAAGTCCTGTGGGTCCGGGAACTCGTGCCAGATCGAGCTTGATATCCCCTTTCCTTATTATGGATACAATCTTCGCATTTTCCCTTTCGTCTCTACCAATTACCAGCCAGGATCTGTCAGGCAGGATAAAGTGTTTTCCCATTTGGGCAAGGACGCAGTCATTAACATCAAAATCCGGCCAAAGCTCGAACACGCGTTTCAGTCTCCGGGACAGTATAGGGTCAGCAAGCACACATCCGCCAGCGGGAGCCGGATATTCTTTGATGCCATATTTGACGGCAAGTGCTATCTGGTCTTTTCGCCCTCTGCCGGTCAATTCAAGCAACCTTGATCGGTCAACCAGACCCTTATTTTCCATGTCTGTGGGCCGGAGATGAAGGGCTGAGAGAGGACGTAAAAGCAGTCCGTCGGCACCGCTGTCCCGCTCTATTATCCTGAGTGCATCTCTGCGCTGGGACATGGGCCTTTGGCCCAGGACCTCTCCTGTGACAACAAAGGATGCATTGAATTCTCCAAGCATCTTCATGGCCTTTCGGACCATCAGAATCCTACAGTCAATGCAGGGATTCATGTATTTTCCATAGCCATACTCCGGGCTCTTTACCATTTTAAGGTATGCCTCGGAGATATCTATTTTCTCAAATTGTATCCCGTGGTCGGCAAGCGCTTTCTTCTTTGAGATACTTTCTTGTCCTTTGAGCTTATAACCAAAAAATGGCGTAATGAAATAAAGGGCTATGACATGGATTCCCTGCTCCTGAAGGACCTTGCAGGCAAGGATGCTGTCCAGACCGCCGGAATAAAGGACCAGGCAGGTGGGGGAATTTGGTGATTGAGTGATTGAATGATTGAGTGATTTAGTGATTTGGTGATTTGGTGATTTGGTGTTCATGCTGGTTTGAAATATAGTTTAGATTTTCGGCGAACTCTGAACCCCTGAACCTTGAATCTTTGAACCCGCGAGCAGTTTCCCGGCATATGCCTTGGCTGTTTCCCTGTCTCCTCCAAGCATCCTCGTGAGTTCCTCAAGGCGCTGGTTTCCTTCTACTTCTCTTATCACAATGGCTGTCTTGTCTCCCTTGACTACCTTCTCTAATGCTATGTGATGATCGCCCTTTGCCGCTATCTGTGGAAAATGAGTTATGGTGACAACTTGGCCGAAAGAAGATAGCGCCTTGAGTTTAAAACCTACTTTTTCCGCCACCTCTCCCCCTAATCCAGCGTCTATCTCGTCAAACACAATGGTTTCAATGCCTGCCTGCCTAGCCAGGGCAGCCCTTAAAGCCAGCATTACTCTTGAGAGTTCTCCCCCTGAAGCAATTGACGCCAGGGGACGAAGAGGTTGCCCGACGTTTGGACTGAATAAAAACTGCACCTTGTCAAACCCCCGGGGTCCTATATCTGAGGCTATGGGCCTTTCAGCGGCCCGGACATCAACCATAAAACCGGTTTTGGCCAGCTTAAGGTCAGATAATTCGGCTTTAATAGCCTTGGAAAGTTTCTTTGCCCCCTGACGTCTTTTTTTACTCAGGTCCAAGGCGGCAATTACGAGCCTTTTTTCGTTTTCTTCGAGTTTTGTCTTCAGTTCCTCTATCCGGTCGCCTTTTTCGTAAAAGGTCGCAAGCTTTATATCAATGTCATTTCGATAGGCCAGGACGTCCTCAATTGTTGGACCAAAGTGTTTTTTAAGTCCCCTGAGTCCGTAGATTCGTTCCTCAATCCGTTCCAATTGGGAAAGATCTGTTGGAAGGCCATGAATATAATCACGAATAGTCCACGCCACCTCTTCTGCCTGATATACCACAGATTCCAGCTCGTTAACGGTTTTTCCCAAAGTGGGATCAAGGTCTGCCATACGTTTAAGGTCCTGTTTGCAGATTGCCAATTTCTCCTGGATCGATCCTTTATCAGCATAGAGGGTCCTGTAGCAGTTGTTTCCCAGGTTCCGCAGGGCCTCAGCGGCCTTTAATACCTTGAGTTCCTGTTCAAGCCTTTCTTCCTCTTCCGGCTTGGGAGCAATTTTGTCAATTTTCTCCGCCTCCTGCCGGAGCCTGTCCATTTCCTCTGCCGCCTCTTCTTTGGTCGCGACTGCCCTTTGGAGATTTGTTTGAAACCGCTTAACATCTTGATATAAGATGGCTATCCGGTCCACTTCATGCCCAAGCCCGGAAAAGCGGTCCAGCCATGGTCCGTGTCTCTCCCGGCGAAGGAGTTCCTGGTACTCGTGTTGTCCGGCAAGACTTGCCAGGCCAGATACAATTCGTCTCAGGTCCTGAAGGCTTACAATGGCCCCATTTACATATATTCTCCCCCTTCCGGTGTGTGCAACCGTCCTTCTTATGACCAGTTCATCGTCACAGGATATCCCCATATCCTCCAGTTGGTCCCGGATCTCGGGTGAAGCATCAAACACTGCCTGCACCAATGCCTGCTTTGTCCCGGTCCTGATCTGCTGCAAATCCGCCCTGGCTCCCAGGATCAGTTTCAGAGCCTGAACAAGTAAGGACTTGCCTGCACCGGTCTCTCCCGTAAGCACAGTAAGCCCGCTTGACAAGCAAAGAGATACCCTTTCGAAGAGTATAAAATTTTCCAACCCAAGCTCTAAAAGCATAATTTCCTAGAACACAAAACAGTTTGATAGGCATTCACCGATTCAGGGTTACCTTTCTTTCGTTGACCTTGCGAGCCGCTTGCGAAACAAGACTTCTTGTCCTTAAAAAAAACTGGCATTTTACAAGCGACCTCCTTTATTATATTTTAATATAGGGGTTATTCTCTTCGCTGCCCTAAACGACAAATTGTAGGTTGGGTTAAGCCGTCGGCCTACAACTAATTTTGTTAGGTTCGCTAATTTTGCGGTGATCTCAGTGCGTTGATGTTCTATTAAGTCAGGCGAACCCAACAAAAGTGATGACTATAACCGCTTAACCCAACCTACAACATACTGATAATTGAGGAATTGTGAATTGAAGAATTGAAGGTACTCTAATGATTTAAATCCCTCAATCCCTCAATCTCTCAATTCGTTTTAAGTTATTATTACCCTATGGTTCTTTTACTAACAACCTGGAGAAATGCCCGGCCATGTTCAATTTTCATAAAATAGCAGAAAACCGGATCAGGGAAGCTATTGAACGGGGGGACCTTGACGACATTAAGGGTAAAGGCAAACCACTGGTCTTTGAGGATAACTCGTCAATACCTCCAGATCTTCGAATGGCATACAAGATACTCAAGAACGCCGGTTTTATACCACCTGAGATCCAGAGTGAAAAGGAGATCAAGACTGCAACAGACCTGCTGGAAAGTCTGGAAGATGAACAGGAGCGTTACAGGCAGGCCCAGAAAATAAATCTTATGGTGACCAAGGCCAACATGTCACGCAAGAGGCCCATCGACCTAGAAAAGGATCAGATCTATTACCGGAAGGTGGTAGAGCGTACTACAGTCAGAAAAAAGTAAAGCTTCATCTGTCAAAACAGAGGGTCCTTAGCCAAAAAATTTTCCCACAATATCTGCGTAGATAATATTCCCAGAAATCCCGCATTGTCCCTGAAACCAAGTTGCCCGCCCTTGGCGCATTTATTGAGTAATTTGTCCACCTTTGACACATCAAAAAAACCGCTCTCGGACAGCCTCTCCGGTGAAAGGATTTCGTAAACCATTGAGACATCCGGTCGGTCCAAAAAGCTTTCCTTGTTCGGAGCCAGGTAAGGCCGTTTGGGACGTTGGGCTATCTCTGAAGGAAGGTGCTTTTCAAAGGCCTTGCGTAACACGTATTTTTCATTTAGGCCTCTGAGCTTTAAATACGGTGGAATTCGTGTTGCCAGGGATGTCACTTTCGGGTCAAGGAAGGGGTATCTTCCTTCAATCGAGTGACCCATGGTCATCCTCTCCCCCTGGGAACTCAAAAGATATTCTGACAAGAGCAACCGAGTTTCCAAGAACTGGGCCTGGTGCAATGGGTGCCATGAAGAAAAGGTGCCAGGCACATTGGCCCTGAGTTCTTCCACAGGATCGTAATCTCCAATGGCTTCCTTGAGATTGTGGCTGAAATAGGCACTAAGCACCCGGGTATTGTTCCATGTAGGACGGTGGGAATAGCCAAAGATATTGGTAGGAAGCAGGTCCTTGCGATAAAAAGCCGTCAGCATACGCCCGGCTCTTGTTGTGGCCAGTGGTGCATGCGGATAGAGGCGGTTCAGAAGCCGGGGTCTGCAAGGACTCTCAGGGGCTTTTGCCCAGAAACGGCGGATTTTATCTTCCTTGAAGATGTCATAGCCTCCAAAGAGCTCATCCGCCCCTTCTCCGGTAAGGACTACTTTGAATCCTGTTTTTTGCACCAGGCCGGAGAGAAGAAACAGCGGGGCCGGGGCTGCCCTTAAGATTGGTCGTTCTCCGTGCCGGATCACCTCTGGAAAGACCTGACCTATTTGATGGTTTTTTACCCTTACAGCATTGTAGCTAACCCCTATTGACCGGGCTAATCTCTGCTGAAAATCAGATTCGTCATAGGATGCATCCGCAAAGGCCAGGGAAAAGGCCTCTATTGGTGTTGATGTCAGTTTTTTAACTATGGTGGCGATAATAGAAGAGTCTAAGCCCCCGGAAAGATATACTCCAACCGGTACGTCCGCCCTGAGACGAAGGCGGACTGCTTCAACCATGGCATTTTCAACTTTTTCAGCCCAAGCTGTTTCCGTTCTGGTCCTATCTTCTTCCCCCAGCTTTGGAAAATCCAGATGCCAATAGCGCCTGGGAGAAGAGAGTCCGGTCTCAGGGCCGATCTTAAGCCAATTCCCAGGGGGAAGAGACATTATGTCCTTAAATGTAGTACGGGGGGAAAGCACCGACCAGAATGTAAAAATCTGGCTCAGAGCCAAAGGATCAAGCGCAAGTTCCATATCAGGAATCTCACGCAGCGCCTTTATCTCTGAGGCAAATACCAGAAGCTTTCCTTTTTTGCAGTAAAACAGGGGGCAGATTCCAAAGGGATCTCTGGCGAGGAAAAGAGACCTGTCTTTTTTGTCATAAATGGCAAAGGCAAACTGACCATTCAGTCGGTCCAGCATGTCCGGCCCCAAATCCTCATAGAGGTGAACCAGCACTTCTGTATCAGACGTAGTTCGAAAAACATGGCCTTTTCCCTCAAGTCCGGCCCGCAGCTCTATGTAATTAAAGATCTCGCCGTTAAATACGATCCACACGGAATCATCTTCATTGCTCATAGGCTGTTGGCCTGTGGTGAGATCTATGATGCTCAAACGCGCGTGACCCATAGCCATTGGGCCGTGGAAGTAATATCCCTTTTCGTCAGGCCCGCGATGGCGCAACTGTGCTGTCATGGCCCGGACTATTCCTTTGAGGTTATCTCCTGAATCGTCACCTTCCAAGTTATAAAGACCGCAAATACCACACATTTTCCGAATCCTTTTTGAATCCTTATCGTCACTATTTAGGTTGAAGGTTAAAGGTTGAATAGGTACTCCTTATCAATCATTCAACATTTATCGTATGCCGCAGATTGGGTTTTTTCAAGAATCAAGAACGCTTTTGAAAAAAGGTAAGCGTTCACGCCCATATTGTCATTTCGACCGAAGGGAGAAATCTTAAATGCCCATGACTGTGACATATTATGTGTATCTGCTCACAAATTGGAACAATAAAGTGATGTATCCGGGGGTA
>QNAY01000029.1 GCA_003645605.1 Thermodesulfobacteriota bacterium | reverse complement strand
TCTTTTTGTCATTTCGACCGTAGGGAGAAATCTTTAATGCCTGTATTTTCAGTACGATAAGATTTCTCGCTTTGCTCGAAATGACAGTTTTGGTTAGTTTTCGTTCAGACACTAATTAAGAAACGCGGCCGCTTTTCTATAAAAAAAGGAGGTATTACGATGTTCAAACAAGAAAGCATCACAGAAGGCCATGTGATACATGCAGTATGGAAGCCTTGGCTGTTTGGCGTATTGGCAGTAGTCGTGTGTCTGCTCCTTATGGGAATGCAGGCCAAAATAATGGCAGACGATGGTAGTGCGGAAGAGGGGTTTACAGAGGTTATGGACATTAACCTCCAGGCCAAATGTCCGTCAATGCAAGGATTGCCTGAGGATTCTAAGGACGTGAAGGAGTTTAATCATACAGTTCACGCGAAGGAGTATCTCAAGGGAAATTCTTCCTTTTCTTCTGTACAATATGATGGCAACTTCACCTGTGCGGCCTGTCATCCAGGGACTATCTCGCAGGATAAAATTTCCATGGAGCCTGTCTGTGACAGGTTGTTTGGTGTGTTGGTCGCCGCAGGAGGTCCGAAGAATCTGAAAAAATACTATCATGAAGCTTGTCTGGGATGTCACAAGAATATGCACAAGGCCGGGAAAACAACCGGGCCGGTAAAGTGTAAAGGTTGTCACACCAAGTAATACTTTATTGATATGAGCCGCTTGCGAAGTTGCCTGCAAGTGGCTCGATACCTTAATAAGGAGGTTATGCTATGAAAAAGATTCATCTTGTTTTATTATTGTTGGTAACGTGTTTTGTATGGAATGTCATGTCATCAACCTGTGATGCCGCTCGCCAAAAAGGTAAGGTGGCGGCAGTGGTCAAAGAAGATACGGAGATATGTGAGGCCCTGAAGGATCTTCTGCCTGATCGCGGAGAAGAGCCATGCGAAGTAAAGGGCCAAATCTCCAATCTGGTTTTGATTCAGGGGACCTTGCCTAAGAAACTTGAGCCTGAACAGAGCATCATTCTGAAAGTGAAGGGCATGGGTAAGTTCATGGCAAAGGTTGTATTCTTTACTGAAAGTGATACTACTTTGAATGATATGGCCTTGGCATTAGTCAAGGAGGAAGGAAGTATCATATGGCGCAATGAAAAGGACGGTTTCTGTGTATTGCTCAAAGCAGAAAAGGAATTCTTGCCATCTGTAGGAGATGTGGTCAGCCTGAAAGTCAAATTTGCCAGGAAAATGATAGAAGGCTGTTAAGCTAAACCCTGTTTAAAATGTGAGGCCCTTTCAGAGAAACCTACGTTTCCTGACAGGGCCCTTGCTTGCAGGGTTGTTGGGTTTATTGGGTTACTCGGGTTTGTTGGGTTTCAGGAGGTGTAACTATGAATATTCGTTTTTGGACTGTTTGCGGATTGGTTTTGATGATGCTGTCTGCTTGTGCCGCACCACAGACACGGACCCAGAAAGGTGCGATTTACGGTGCCGGCGGAGGAGCTGCCGCAGGTGCGATCATAGGCCAGATCATAGGCCATGACACCAAGGCAACTCTTGAAGGTGCTGCCATCGGGGCGGCAATAGGCGGTCTGGCCGGTGCGGGAGCAGGGCATTATATGGATAAGCAGGAACAGGCCCTCCGGCAGGCCGTGGCGACGTCCGAAGCCGCTGCTGTGCAACGTCAGGGAGATATCCTAACTGTAACCCTCAAGAGTGATTTTCTTTTTGATGTGGATTCCAGTGTAGTGCATCCAGGAGCCTATTCTGAGATAGATCGTCTGGCCAGGGTATTTACCCAGTATCCTGATACAAGGATCCGTATTGAAGGACATACTGACAGCACAGGACCTGAAGGGTATAATCTGCGTCTATCTCAGAGGAGGGCCGAGGCCGTAAAACAGTTACTTGTTTCAAAGGTAGTCTATCCGGACAGGATTACAGCTATAGGCTATGGGGAAAGCAGGCCCAAGGCCGGGAATGACACTCCTTACGGCCGACAGCTTAATCGAAGGGTTGAGATCTATGTCGAGCCCAGGCGGTAGAAGTTAAGAATTAAGAATTAAGAGTTAGGGATTACCAATTGTATTTTCTTCCAGGAGGGACATATGCGGGATACCTTGGCCGTGATTCTGGCCGGAGGAGTTGGAAGCAGGCTTAATGTCCTGGTGCGGCATAGGGCCAAGCCGGCTGTTCCTTTTGGCGGTATTTACAGGATAATTGACTTTGCACTTTCAAATGTTATGAATTCAGGTCTTAATCATGTGGCAGTGCTGACCCAATACAAACCTCTTTCTCTTATGGGGCACATAGGGACCGGCGTTGCCTGGGATTTTACCGGCAGGACCAGGGGAGTCAAGATCCTGCCCCCACGTACAGGGGAGAAAGATTCAGACTGGTATAAGGGCACAGCTGATGCAATACGGCAGAATCTGGATTTTATAGAGGCCAGACCATCAAAACAGGTCTTAATACTTTCAGGGGATCATGTCTATTACATGGATTACAAGGACATGGTTAAACACCATAAGGTTTCAGGCGCTAAGGTCACAGTGGCTATGATGACTGTTCCACTGGAGCAGACGGACCAATTCGGAATAGGTATTCTGGATGAAAAAGGCCGGATTGTCGATTGGGAGGAAAAGCCTGAAAGGGCCAGGTCAAATCTGGCCTCAATGGGGATTTATGTGTTTGATACCGAGTATCTGGTCGAGTCACTGAGGGCTACCAAGGACATGGATTTTGGTCACCATATCCTGCCCAGGGCCATGGAGGACGGGAAGTTGTTTGCTTACACTTTCCACGGATACTGGCGGGACGTTGGAACAGTGCCTGCGTACTGGGAAGCCAACATGGACTTGCTCAGGCCGGAAAGTGGTTTAGAGCCTGAGACCTGGAGCATATGCACTAATGTTGAAAATGAGGGCCTGCTATTTGACCGCCCACCGGCAAGGATCCTACCCGGCGCTGAAGTAAAAAATTCAGCCATTACCAAAGGCTGTGTGATACGTGGGATAGTGAATGGGTCGGTTCTCTCACCTGGAGTGGTGGTGGAATCCGGGGCAAAGGTCATTGATTCCGTACTTATGCATAATACATGGGTGGGTAGTGGAGCGTTTTTAAACAAGGTTGTGACTGACAAGGAAGTCACAATCGGCCCTGACTCCAACATTGGACTGGGGAATATTGATGTGGCAAATCGTCTCTATCCCGAGCACCTTTCTGCTGGCATAACCCTGATCGGCAAATGGGCCTCTGTCCCTAAAGGGGCAAAAGTCGGCACAAATTGTATCATTGCCCAAGGGGTCACGAACAACATGTGGCCGGAGAATTTATTACTCCCTGACGGGGATACACTGGATGGTATAAGTAAATGATTTTTCAGGAAATTATAACAAATCTTAATAAATACTGGCAGGAACAGGGGTGCATATTGCTCCAGCCATATGACATGGAGGTAGGGGCGGGGACCTTTCATCCGGCCACTTTTCTTCTATCCCTGGGACCGGAGCCCCGGAGTGTTGCATACGTGCAGCCCTCGCGGCGTCCCACAGACGGCCGTTATGGTGAGAATCCCAACCGCCTGCAGCACTATTACCAGTATCAGGTAATACTCAAGCCCTCACCTGATAATATACAGGATTTGTATCTTAACAGCCTGGCAAATTTTAATCTGAACCTGTCAGAACATGATATACGTTTTGTGGAGGATGATTGGGAATCGCCAACCCTTGGGGCATGGGGTCTTGGTTGGGAGATCTGGCTTGATGGTATGGAGATTACCCAGTTCACATATTTCCAGCAGGTCGGCGGGGTTGATGTAAATCCGATATCCGTTGAGATTACCTACGGCCTGGAACGGATCGCCATGTATCTTCAGGGAATAGATAATGTCTATGACCTCAAATGGAATAACCAGGTAAGATACGGCGCCATACATCATAGGGACGAGGTGGAGTTCTCTCGCTATAATTTTGAAGCTGCGGACGTGGACACCTTGAAACAACTGTTTTCACTCCACTACAAAGAGAGTTTGAGATTGCTGGAGCAAAGGCTTGTGCTCCCGGCCTATGACCAGTGTCTTAAGTGCTCTCACTACTTTAATCTTCTGGATGCCAGAAGCGCCATCAGTGTATCGGAGAGGACTGCATATATAGGCCGTGTCCGTGACCTCGCACGGGGAGTTGCCGGGAGATATACAGCTATTGAAGAAGAAGGGGGCAAGGCGTGAACATCAGGAATCTTCTTTTGGAAATCGGAACCGAAGAGATCCCCGCAGGTTTTATCCCAGGGGCACTGGATGACTTGGCCCGGCTGGCAGGAGAACATCTGGATCGTAAGCATTTGACATATGAAGATATCTCAACCATAGGGACTCCCAGGCGTTTGGTCCTTTTTGCCAAGAATTTGCCGGACCAGCAACCTGATAGAGAAGAAATTATTACAGGCCCGCCCGCAAAAGTCGCTTTTTCATCTGACGGAAAGCCAACAAAGGCAGGAGAGGGATTTGCGCGTAGTCACGGGGTTAGTGTTGAAGACTTGCAGATGGAAGATACTGAAAAGGGACTTTATATAGTGCTGCACAGGATAGTCCCGGGCAGAGAGACGATTGAGCTTTTAAGCAAACTCCTTCCCCTGGCCATAACCGCAATTCCATTTCCAAAGACCATGCGGTGGGGTACTGAGGATCTGCGCTTTGCAAGGCCTATTCGCTGGATTGTTGCCCTTTACGGAGAAGACGTGGTTCCTTTCAGCCTTGCAGGAGTCAAGGCTGGTTCTGAAAGCCGTGGACACCGGTTCATGGCCCCTGAGGCGATCAGTGTGCCATCAAATCCGGAGGGTTATGTAAAAGCCCTTGAAAGTGTCTTTGTGTTGGCTGATCCCTCAGTCAGGAGAAACAGACTCCTTGAAGATGCACGGAATGCCACGGCATCGGTCAGCGGCAATATCCTTTCCGACGATGAACTTGTGGATATTAATACCTATCTCACCGAGTTTCCATCTGCGGTATGCGGCTCTTTTGATAAACGCTTTTTGGCTCTTCCCCGCGATGTATTAATAACCTGCATGAGGGAGCACCAGAAGTATTTCGCCGTTGTGGATTATAATGGTGATCTTATGCCGCATTTTGTGGCTATTAACAATACGCGCTCACCAAGGCCCGGGCTTGTATGCGAAGGCCATGAAAGGGTGATCAGGGCGAGGCTCAGTGATGCTGAATTTTTCTTTAAGGAGGATATGAGGCGACCTCTGGATGCCTTTGTTGCCGATCTCTCAGGGATGATTTTTCATAAGCGTCTTGGGACCGTCCTTGACAAAATTCACAGGGTAAAGGCCCTTGCTCATTACCTGGCCGAACAAATGGCCCAGGATAAGGTAAAAGTGGTTGAGATGGCAGCCTGGCTCTGCAAAGCGGACCTTTTGACAGAGATGGTAGGGGAATTTCCAAGCCTCCAGGGCATAATCGGGAAAGAATACGCTCTTTTATCCGGTGAAAGCCAAGAGGTGGCAAATGCCATAGAAGAACACTATATGCCGGTCCGCTCAGGAGGAGAGCTTCCGGGGAGTCTCTCAGGGGCCCTGCTCAGTATCGCGGACAAGATGGATACTATCTGCGGGACCATTGCCATCGGACTCAAGCCTTCCGGCACTGCTGATCCCTATGGTCTGAGGAGGCAGGCCCTCGGCATCCTCCACATAGTGGAAGAAAGATCCATGCCTTTGTCTTTGAAGGCATTGATCGCAGAGGCATCGCATCAGCTTGAGAATCAGCTTTCAGAGGTATCGAAAGAGCTCACTACCGAGGTCATTACTTTTTTCAAACGGCGTTTTTCCTATGATCTTACTGCCGGAGGAATGGACCATGACGTGGTAGAGGCGGCCACCAGGGTGAAGTTTGATGATGTGCAGGACTGTATTCTGAGGGCAAAGGCACTGGCGGCTGTCCGTTCGAGGCCGGAATTTGAGCCCCTCAGCGCTGCCTTTAAGCGGGTGATGAACATACTTAAGGGCTTTGAAGGCGGGACAGTAAATCCCCTATTGCTTGAAGCAGAGGAGGAAAAGGTCCTTTATGAGGTATATCTTTCTGTAGAAGAAAAGGTTGGTATTTCCCTTGAAAGCCGAGACTATGAGCATGCCCTGGTTACCCTGTTGTCTCTCAAGCCTCAAGTGGACAGCTTTTTTGACCATGTGATGGTCATGACGGAAGACTCAGATGTAAGGGCCAACCGGCTGGCGCTCCTCTGGAACATAGCCCGTCTTTTTCTCAGAATTGGTGACCTTTCAGCTATAGTTGTATCAGGCTAGAAATAGCACCCCTTTACTCACCGTTGATAAATTGTTCTATCATTTGAAATGCCTCATTGTCGGTGAACTGGCGAGGTGGATGTTTACAGAAACAGGCTGACGGCGCATAAAGAGCTCCGCCCTGACCTCTGTTTAAAGCCAGCTTTGTGCAGCGGATAGCATCAATGGCTACACCGGCCGAGTTGGGTGAATCCTCAACGGAAAGGCGAAGTTCCAGGTTCATGGGCACATCACCAAAGAGCTTACCTTCCATGCGAATGAAACAGATCTTGTTGTCTTTTTGCCAGGCTACGTGATCACTCGGGCCAATATGGATATTTTCATCATTCAGACGCTTGGCAGCCACTGCCTGAACAGCCTCAGTCTTGGATACTCTTTTCGAGATTAAGCGTTTGCGGCTGAGCATATTAAGAAAATCAGTATTGCCACCGGTATTGAGCTGGTATGTACGTTCCAGCTTGACGCCTCGCTTCTTGAACAGATCGGTCAACACGCGGTGAATTATGGTAGCACCCATCTGGGATTTGATGTCGTCACCAATGACAGGAATATTTTTTTCCTCGAAGCGTTTCGCCCACTCCGGATCACTAGCGATGAACACCGGAATGTTATTGATAAGAGCAATCCCCGCATCCAGCGCACATTCAGCATAAAACCGCGTAGCCTCTTCAGAGCCCACAGGAAGATAGTTCAGGAGGATTTCAGCGCCGGACTCCTTGATTACCTTGACGACTTCTTCTTGAGTTGTTTCCGGTTTGTCTGCCAGGACGAAGGTGAATTTATCGTCATAATTTTTCATGTGGTCTGCAACACCGTCCAGAATCCTGCCCATCCGAACAGTAACTCCTGATCGGGGGAGATCCGGATAGATGGCCTTTGTGCAGTTAGGTTCGGCAAAGACAGCTTCATGCACATCCTTTCCAACCTTGCGTTTGTCAACGTCGTATGCCGCAACGACCTCTATGTCTCCGGGCTTATATCCCTCAATTTCCCAATGCATCAGGCCGATAACATTTTCTGAGTTTTTGCCACGATAATAGTGAATTCCCTGAATCAGAGAACTTGCGCAGTTACCAATTCCAACAATAACTATTTTAATCACAGCTTAGTCATCTCCTTACGTTGGTTGAAAATGCAAGAGACTGTCTGCAAGTAGGTTTACAGTTCCAGATTCCAATGAATTTAATAACACTTTTCAGATATAAATAAAAGTATTGGTTACGATCTGAGCTGATTTTTTTATGATGGAATATTTGGCATCCTTCATTCTGTGGTTTACACTTTTTTTAACATAGACGGATGCCAGCGATTAGCTGTTAGCTGTTAGCTGTTAGCTATTAGGTAAAAACTTTGTATAAAAACGGACTGTTAAGCTAAAACCTAACAGGTAATCGCGCAGGTAATATTTTTTGAGATATATTACCTCCCAAAGCGTAAACTACTTTTGACTTGTCGTGAAGGATGCCGAATATTTTCAGACTTTGTAAATGTGCTTGCAAAGGTCGTGAGCCATGTTTATGTTGCAAATGTTGCAGGAGCCACTTAACAAATTTTCTTCCTTGGGATTTTTCCCTTAAGGATTTCCAAAGGTCGTCCGATGGCGATATTAGTAAATAATGTTTTCATTCCTTGTGTATTTTGTGCTTTTATCCGTGCTTGTGCCTTGCCCTTGAAAGACATTCTGCAGATAGCCGGTGAATAAAGTACTGGTAATTTACTAATATAAAGGGGACTATATGTTATCTATAATAAGTTCGTTTGCACTCCTTACTATAGCTGCGGCCTTTGTGTTTCTTGTAATTTATCTTGTCAGGTTGTCAAAGAGTGTCCAGAACACGCTGGAGAGCTTAGACGAGGTCTTATTCAAAGGCCAGGCTGCTATTGACGACACATTAGCCCAGTTTAATCCTGTAGTTTCTAAACTGTCAGAACTGGAGGATACGGCTCAGGGTACGTTGAGCGAGATAAATCAGCGTCTGGCCCTGATAGAGAATGAGTTAACGCCTCTCCTTGTAGAACTTAAGGATACTGCCAAGGCATATCAGGACCTTGGCAGGACTTTTGAGAAGGATTTTCCCCCGATTTTGGATGATGTTCATCAAATTACCGGGGATATCCAGGAGATGACTTGTGATATTAAGGACAAGGTTCAGCAGACACAGGATTTTTTCGAGGCTGCTCGTGAGACAGGCGAGACCGTCCGGGTTGCAACAGGCATTGCCAGATCGGGGCTTTCCGGATTAGCTGTGCAGGTGGCAAGTATAGCCACAGGCATCAAGACGTCTTTGGAGTTTCTTTCTGAGAATCTTAGATTTAGAAACGGGAGATAAATAAGTTGAACAAAAATTAATAGAATTTTTTGTAACCGTTCACGGGATTACAACGCCGGTTTTACGGCAACTCACCGAACTGTAAGCGTTTACAGGGTACTGCAGATGCGAGGCGGCGGGTACGCAGACGTACTCCCTGTACTTCAAGTGCCCGACAACAAAGCAAATGCGGTGCCCTGTGAACGCTTACCAAGGCGTAAGGAGAGAGCATAACGGATTATGTGATCGACGAGCAACGAAGAAGACGGCAAAAAAGACATTAATTTGTTGGCATCCTTCATATTATTCCAAAAGTAGTTTACACTTTGTTGATCTTGTATTTTGGTAGTGAAATTTGAAACTTGAAATTAGAAATTGGGGGAAATACAAGAATGTAGATGCGTTACCTA
>QNAY01000370.1 GCA_003645605.1 Thermodesulfobacteriota bacterium | reverse complement strand
CTGGAGATAGCAGAAAACAATATGGCCGATCTTGACTTTAATCTAACTAAGCTTATTTCCAATACTGAGGATGTGGATATTTCTGAAATTGCCACAGAGCTTGCCATGAAAGAGATCGTCTTAAAGGCATCTTATGCAATGGCATCAAAGTTAGGGAATCTTACAATACTCGATTTTCTTAAATAAGTGGGAGAAAAATGCTGATCCTGACAAGGAAGTTAGGCGAAACAATCAGAATAGCTGATGAAATTAAGGTTACTTTTTTAGAGATTAAGGGAAAACAGGTAAGGATAGGGATAGATGCTCCTAAACATATCGCCATTCATCGTGAGGAAGTTTATCAAATGATTCAAAAACAGAATATTTTGGCGGCAGAATATGACAGCCTTGGCGATAAAAAATTGTCTCATATATGGAATAGATTAATAAAAGAAAAGGAGAAAATTTAGTGAGGCTTTCTACTACCCGCTTTGGGAACATCGACATTGATGAATCCAGGACTATTCTGATGAAAGCAGGTATATTGGGATTTGAACATCTAAAAAGATATGTATTTCTCTTGCAGGATAAGGAAATTTTATTTTGGTGGTTTCAATCTGTTGATGACGGTTCGGTGGCCTTTGTTGTGATAAATCCCTTTGTTATTAAACCTGACTATAAACCAATTATTCAGCATAATAATGTGGAATTACTCGAAGTAGAATCGCCTGAGGATGTATTTTTGATGTCAATTGTAACGATTCGTTCTGATCCATTCAAGGTAACAGCAAATCTAAAGGCTCCAATTGTAATAAATTCAAAAAAGAGACTGGCAAAACAGCTTATCCTTGATAAATCAGATTATCCTATCCAATACTCTATAATGGATAATAAAGTGATTTTAGGAGAGGAATTTTATAAGAAGGAGGAAATAATCGCTTCTGCTTTGGCTATATAAAATCGCCGAAATAAGAAACAGCACTTAACGAGTGAAAGTTTGTAATAGCAAAACATCCTATAATCATTAAACTAATAGCTAACCGCTAAAGGCTAATCGCTCAATTTAGGTATGAAGTATATATCGGCAACTCATGAATAAACCGTCTAATAGCACTGAACACCAATCGGGCACTATTTTTTTACAGCGAGCTTTTGAGGATTTTAGTCAGTCAACAGTCAAGTTGCAGGAGGCATTTACTAGTTTACAGGAGAAATTTGAAAATATAAACAAAGAATTAGAATATAAAAATGTAGAATTGAAAAGGGCTTTAGCAGAGAAAGATGAGGCAAAGAATTATCTTCAAAATATTCTTAAGAGTCTCACGACCGGTATAGTTGTAGCAAATATGCGTGGAAATGTAACAATGATGAATCATTACGCCGAGGTATTTACGGGTTTTTCTTACGAGGATGCCAGGGGAAAAAACGCTGAATCGCTCTTCGACGCCAGTTCTTCCTATGATTCAACAAGGGATTTTGGTCTTGCTATCGGGGGATTGAGCAAGAAAATCAGGCTAAGAGGAAGGACGCTAGAAGTCTTTAGATCTCCTGTTAAAACAAAAGACGGGGAAGGAATAGGTGTAGTTATTGTCCTTTGTGATGTCACAAGGCTCGAAAAATTGGAAGAAATGGAAAAGAGGACAGAAAAATTCGCTGCAATGGGTGAAATGGCAGCAAACATCGCCCATGAAATAAGAAATCCTTTGGGGAGTATAGAACTTTTTGCTTCTTTATTAAAAAAGGATTTAAAGAATGAAAAAAACAGGGATAGAGCATCTAATATCATAGGTTCTGTAAGGAATATGAATAATAAAATATCTAATCTCCTTCTATTTGCAAGGGAGCAAAAGTCATCAATGAAGAAGATTAATATCAATGATGTGCTAAATGAAGTTTTAAAATTTTCCAAGCAGATTATTGAAAAAGAGAATGTTATTCTCACAATAAACTATGAAAACGTAGATCCTATTATTAAAGGTGATGCAGAGTTGTTGAAGCAGGTATTTTTAAATCTTATACTGAATGCCTTACAGGCGATGCCGGAAGGGGGAAATCTTCATATCGAAACAAAAGTTTCTGATAAAGAGAAAGAAGAAAGAGGGATTGATGATTCAAAAGTAGAAATTAAGTTTATAGATACTGGTATTGGAATACCTCATGAATATATAAAGAAGATATTTGATCCTTTTTTTACTACTAGGGAAGGAGGAACAGGTCTTGGTCTAGTTATTGTTCATAATATTGTCGATATTCATGGTGGTTCAATAGATGCAGAAAACAATAACGGCAAAGGAACATTCTTTAATATTACATTTCCGTTAATAAAGGGTTCAGAGGACGCCCTAATAGCCTATAGTCTATAGCCTAATAAAAAAATGAAAAGAGAATCGATTTTAATTGTTGATGACGAACCATCTATGAGGATGGCCCTTTCTGAGTCTCTAGAGAGTTGTGGGTATGAAATTTGTACTTCAGGGGATGG
The DNA here is from genome assembly GCA_003645605.1 of Thermodesulfobacteriota bacterium. Classification (GTDB taxonomy): domain Bacteria; phylum Desulfobacterota; class Dissulfuribacteria; order Dissulfuribacterales; family UBA3076; genus UBA3076. The sequence goes on along the minus strand of QNAY01000370.1, from coordinate 153 downwards.
TGTAGATGCCCTGAAGAAATTTCATGATGATAGATTTAAGGTTGTTATAACTGATATGAGAATGCCAAAGATGAGCGGAATGGAGGTCCTGCGCGGCATTAAAAAAATTTCTCCCAGGACGCCTGTTATAGTTATAACCGCTTACGGCACAGT
>QNAY01000369.1 GCA_003645605.1 Thermodesulfobacteriota bacterium | reverse complement strand
TCTTCGGCAATAGATTCCATTCGTTCAGAAAGACTGGCCTTGGCCCTGGTGATTTCAAGGACCCTGGGAAGAGAATTGTTTCCCAGCACTTTTTTGAAAGCAGAGATGAGGTCTGTGAGGTTTACCTCAAGGGGCCATTCAGAATCGGGTGCAGGGGTTTCCTCTTCCCCAATTTTTAATTCTTCATTCTTAATTTTTAATTCTTCACTTTCCAGCCCTCCTATACGGACAAACACGTCCCTGCCCAATATAGGTCTGCACTCAAGAGACGCGGCTGCTTCTCTCATCTGAACCAACTCCTGAAGGGGCCGGACCAGCTCAAGTCTGGGATCGTCTTCAGAATCCGCTGGATCAGGCCTTGGCAGCAACATCCTGGATTTGATGTGCATCAGGGTGGCAGCCATTACCAGATATTCACCGGCCACCACAACGTCAAGGGCGGCCTGCATGAACTCAAGATACTCCAGGTACTGAGCAGTGACTACAGCTATGGGGATATCGGTAATTTCGAGCTTATTTTTTTGGATTAAGTGAAGGAGCAGATCTAAAGGCCCTTCAAAGGCCTCAAGCTTTACTTGGCATTCCGGTTCCAAAGGGCACTCCAAACCTGCGCCATTGTGGACTGCGCAACCTTTCTGGCCCTGTTGGCCCCATCTGCCAATATGGCCCTGACTTTGCCGGGATCGGCGGCAAGGGCCTCTCTCCTTCGTAAGATCGGGGCCATTTGCACAATAATGGCCTCTGCGAGTTCTTTCTTACATGCCGCACAGCCCCGCTTGGCTGCCTTGCATTCAGACACAATGACGGCAAGCTGTTCTTCCGGCAGATAAAGCTGATGAAGCTTAAAGGCTATACAGCGGTTTTCAGGGTCACCGGGATCACCCATCCTTGGCCGCTCCACATCAGTTATCATCGTGGATATTTTTTGCCTTACTACGTCCGGGGGATCTGACAGAAATATGGAATTCCCATAACTCTTGCTCATTTTTCTGCCGTCCAGCCCTGGGAGTTTGGGGACCTCTGCCAGCAAGGCATCAGGTACTGGGAAAACATCCCTATACAGATAATTGAACCTGCGTGTAATTTCCCTGGTTAGTTCAATATGGGGCAGTTGGTCCACGCCCACAGGCACCTTGCGACCCATATACAGAAGTATGTCGGCAGCCTGAAGGACCGGATAACCCAGGAAACCAAATGTTGCGAGGTCTTTTTCCTTGAGATGCTGTTGCTGTTCTTTGTACGTAGGGTTGCGCTCCAGCCATGAAACAGGTGTAATCATGGAAAGCATAAGATGAAGCTCTGCATGCTCCTTTACTTCTGACTGGACAAACAGGGTAGCCTTGTCCTGGTCTATGCCAACAGCCAGCCAGTCCAGCACCATCTCATCCATGTTTGCCGGTATTTCCTGCGGTCGTTCGTAACCGGTAGTCAAGGCATGCCAGTCAGCCACAAGAAAGAAACACTCATATGTTTCTTGAAGACGTTTCCAGTTTTCGAGCACACCGTGCAGGTGCCCCAGATGCAGCTTGCCGGAAGGCCTCATGCCACTTAGTATTCGTTGTTTTGCCTGTTCACTCATAAGGGCTCACATCAAAGTACGGTTCCTAATAGGAGTTTATTCAGGTAGAGGATCAGCGGGACGATAACGCGGCCGGTTACTCCTGTAAAGACAAGCACCAAAATCAGCAAGAAACCATAGCGCTCAAACCTCTCGAAAGAGCTTGCCAGGTCAGGGGGAAGTATACCCATAAGGACCTTGCTGCCGTCGAGAGGCGGGATGGGAAGGAGATTGAACACCGCAAGCCCTATATTAATCTGCACACTCACATATGCCATGTATAGAGCCGGACGCATGAAAAAGCCCGACGTCTCCCAAAACGACCCCAATACCTGTCTCAACAAAACAGCGCTCAATATTGCCAAGAGGATATTGGCCCCGGGACCTGCCAGTGAAACCCATATCATATCATTTCTTGGATTCTTAAAATAGCTGGGGTTGATCGGTACTGGCTTTGCCCAACCTATGGTCTGAGTGAGAAAAAATACCATTGTACCAACGGGATCAAGATGGCGAATAGGGTTAAGAGTGAGGCGTCCCATACGCTTTGCAGTGGGATCCCCGAGGCGATAAGCCACCCACCCGTGGGCCATCTCATGCACGGTAACAGCAAGAAGTATAGGTGGTGTGAGTATTGCGAATCTCTGAATTATTGCAGCAAAATCCATAATTTTTCCTATATAGTGCCTGAACGAAAATCCCCTATTTTTCGTTGGGACCACCTGTGTTGTCATTTTGACCGGAGGGAGAAATCTGTAAATTCCACATGTTATAGCTAACAACAGATTCCTCGCTACGTTCGGAATGACACAAATAGGTGGTTTTCGTTCAGGCACTATATACTACAATGAGATACAAAGTCCAAAATAAACTCTGTGATCATTTCGGCTTGTCGGTTATGGTTAATCACTATCCACTGGGGGTCTGAATAGGGAAACTAACTAGTGTCTGAACGAAAACTAACCAAAACTGTCATTTCGAGCAAAGCGAGAAATCTTATCGTACTGAGAATACAGGCATTAAAGATTTCTCCCTACGGTCGAAATGACAAAAAGAGGGG
>QNAY01000368.1 GCA_003645605.1 Thermodesulfobacteriota bacterium | reverse complement strand
CAACCCACCGAACTGTAAGCGTTTACAGGGTGCTGCAGATGCGAGGCGGAGGGTACGCAGACGTACTCCCTGTACTTCAAGTGCCCGACAACAAAGCAGATGCGGTGCCCTGTGAACGCTTACAAAAATATGACCTGTGCGATTAGCTATTAGCCGTTAGGTTTTAGCTTAACGGTTACATCGTCTTTTTCTCTCTCATCATGGCTATGGTACCGGTTCTTGTAATTTCTTTGATTCCGATTGGACGGAGTAGCTCTATTACTGCCTTTAGTTTTGACTCCGGTCCGGTAACCTCTAAGGTGTAAGATTTAGGGCTCACGTCAACAACCTTGCAACGGAATATATCACAAATGCGTAATATCTCGGCTCTGGACTCTTCCTCGGCCCGGACCTTGATCAAGGACATCTCGCGCTCAACAAATTCACCTTCACTCACATCCACGACCTTGAAAACATCCACCAAGCGCCTGAGCTGTTTGATTATTTGCTCAATTATGAATTCATCGCCTCTTGTCACCAGTGTGATGTGTGACAGGGTAGGGTCCAAGGTTGCAGCCACATTAAGGCTCTCAATATTAAACGCCCGCCCGCTGAAAAGCCCGGTTATGCGGGAAAGGGCACCAGGAGTATTTTCAACTAATACAGAGAGAGTATGCTTCATAGGGCCAAGCTCCTTATCCTAAATATCAAACGAGCAACATCTCAGTTGTAGCCTTTCCGGCCGGGACCATTGGGAATACCCCCTCTTCGCGGGCTATGGCAAATTCCATAATCGTCAGACCTTCCGCTTCAAGACCCTTACTGAGCACATCATCGACTTCTTCAGGCTTGGTTGCTCTAAACCCCTTAGCCCCGTAAGCCTCAGCCAGTTTCACAAAATCCGGGGTCATCTCAAACTCAGTAGCTGCATACCGACGATCATAGAACAGCTCCTGCCATTGTCTGACCATGCCAAGAAACTGGTTATTCAAAATAACTATTTTTATAGGCAGGCGCTGCTCCATGGCGGTCGCCATCTCCTGGATATTCATCTGTATGCTGCCGTCACCGGCTACATCCACCACCAGCTTGTCAGGGAAGGCCATCTGAGCCCCAATAGCTGCTGGAAATCCATAACCCATGGTTCCCAGGCCGCCGGAAGTCAGGAGGGTCCGTGCCTCATCAAATTTGTAGAACTGGGCGGTCCACATCTGGTTCTGACCGACCTCTGTAGTAATGATAGCCCGACCCTTTGTCATCTCATACAGCTTTTCAATGACATTCTGAGGCTTGATAACGCCAGGCTCCTCTTTATATGTAAGAGGATGGCGTTTTTTCCATGCATCAAGCTGCTGCAACCAGGCCTGGTGTTGGTCCATCCAGGCTTCAGCAGGGCAGCCACCATCCTTTGCGGCGTCCAACAGCTTCTTCAGTACCCTCTTGCAATCACCCACTATTGGCACATCCACCTTCACGTTTTTCTGAATAGATGTGGGGTCTATGTCCAGATGAATTATCTTGGCCAGCGGAGCAAATGCCTCGATCTTCCCAGTAACCCTGTCATCAAAGCGGGCGCCTGCGGCAATGATAAGATCACTGTTTGCCATGGCCATATTGGCACAGTATGTACCGTGCATGCCCAACATACCCAGGCTCAATTCGTGGGTGCCGGGAAATCCGCCAAGCCCCATCAAAGTCATGGTTACCGGAATATTCATCGCTTTAGCAAGTGCCCTGAGTTCCTTATCCGCATTGGAGATAATTACTCCGCCGCCTGCGTAAATAACGGGCCGCTTTGCCTTTTCTATTAACCTGTAGGCCCGCTCAATCTGTTTGCCGTGAGGCTCGATTACAGGATTATATGAACGGAGCTTTATCTTCTCTGGATAGTCAAACTCGGCCTTGCCGTTCTGAACATCCTTGGGAAGATCTACAAGGACAGGACCCGGCCGGCCTGATCTCGCTATATAAAAAGCTTCTTTAAGGACATGAGGAAGATCCTTTACGTCTTTAACAAGGTAATTGTGCTTTGTGCAAGGACGTGTGATGCCTACGATATCCACTTCCTGGAAGGCGTCATTACCAATCAGGGCAGTGGGTACCTGACCGGTAAATACTACCATGGGAACCGAGTCCAAACTTGCTGTTGCTATACCTGTAACGGTGTTGGTGGCCCCCGGACCTGACGTGGCCACACACACTCCCACCTTTCCAGAAGCCCTGGCATAACCATCGGCAGCATGGGCCGCCCCTTGCTCATGTCGGACCAAGACGTGCTTTATGGTGCCGTCTTTTTCCAAGGTATCGTAGAAATCAATAATAGCCCCGCCGGGAAACCCGAAGATAACATCGACACCTTCCCGCTTGAGGGCCTCTACGACCATTTGTTTTCCGGTCATCTTTGCCATGTACATTACCCCTGTCAGCAATAGAATTAGGTTAGGAGCTCAAGATAGTTTTTAAAGCTTATTCCCCTGTTTTTACGTTGTCAATAAAGTTAATCTTTTTTATGAACGGAAGATAAATAAGTTGAACAAAAATTAACAGGATTTTTTGTTGTATTCAAGGCGCGAGGAGCGAGCATAACGGGTTATGTGATCGACGAGCAACGAAGAAGACGGCAAAAAAGACGTTAATTTGT
>QNAY01000367.1 GCA_003645605.1 Thermodesulfobacteriota bacterium | reverse complement strand
CTGATACCCTTTGTTGATGCGGAGCAGGGGGGAGAAATATTAGAAAGAATCAGGGGATTGAGAAGGCAACTGGCCCTTGAAATGGGTTTCGTCGTAGCAGCTATACATATTAGAGATGATCTCCAATTAAAGCCTAGCGAATATGTCATTAAACTGAAGGGGATTGATGTGGCTAAAGGTGAGATAATGTTAGGTCATTATCTCGCGATTACTGCTGGGGATGAACAAAAGATAAATGGAATAGAGACGAAAGAACCGGCCTTTGGCTTGCCAGCAGTCTGGATAGATGAAAAAGAAAAAGAAAGCATTCAGGCAAAGGGTTTTGTTGTTGTCGATCCAGCTACTGTTATCTCAACTCATTTGACTGAAATTATAAAAACACATGCACATGAATTGCTGGATAGACAAAACGTTCAGTCTTTGCTAGAAAATTTTGCGATTAACCATCCTAAACTTGTACAGGAACTCATTCCGGATATAATCCCTCTTGGTACGCTGCAAAAGGTGCTGCAAAATCTCTTAAGAGAGAGAATTTCTATCCGCGATCTCCTCACGATTTTAGAGACACTGGCAGATTATGTGCCTACAACAAAAGATATTAATGTATTAGTTGGGCATGTAAGACAAGCCTTGGCAAGAGCTATAACAAAGCAATACGAGGACGAAGATGGAAAGATAACGGTTATCATGGTTTCTCCTGATATTGAGGATAGTATTGTAAAATCTGTTCAGCATACTGAATATGAATCATTTGTTACACTTGATCCTGATATCATACAGAACATTGTCAGCAGTTTTCAAAAATTTGCCAAAATCTTTACTGATAAAGGACGAGAACCAATTATCCTTTGTTCACCCAATACAAGAATATACTTAAGAAAAATTTTGGAAAATTTTTTCCCCAATATTACTGTTCTTTCTTATAATGAAGTTACACATGATACAAATATCAAATCCCTGGGCATGTTGGTATTGAAAGATGCAGACTAAAAGATATGAAGTATTGAGCATAAATGAGGGCATGGCAAGGATAAAGGATGATCTAGGCCCGAATGCCATAATTCTTTCTAGTAAGAGGTTGAAGGGGAAAAAAAGGTCTTTTGTTGAAATGATTGCGGCTAGAGATGATTATTGTGGTTCTATTCCCAACCTAAGTAGTAAAAAAGACAAAAAGAGTGAATCAGCTATTTTAAATAGTGATGAAGCATTTCTTCCTTTTAGGACTGAAATAGATCAATTAAAAGCTCTTATAATGGATACCAGAAAAAAAGCGGATATCCATTCCGAGCTGACCGAATTAAGGGAGACCTTGAATACATTATTTGACATCCTTGGTGTACAAAAAAATGAAAATATTTCTTCACATTTATCAAAGTTTTATTATCATCTTATTTCAATTGGCATATCAAGACAACGAGCTTTTCAACTAATAGAAGAGTTAAAGAATAATTATTCACAGGAAATTTTAGAAGATTATCGCAACCTTCTCGAAGTTGCTGAGGGTATTATAAAACGATCTATTGCTGCATTTTACAAAAATGTATCAAAGAAGAGAGTTATTAGTTTTGTTGGCCCTGCGGGTTCAGGAAAGACAACAACTTTAGCAAAACTTGCAGCCCAATATTTATTTAGCGATAGATTAGATATCGGTATTTTAACAACAGATACATATAGAATAGGTGCTACAGAACAACTAAAGATATATGCTGACATAATGGGTCTTCCTTTGCAACTTATTTCTAAGAAGGAAGAATTTAAAGAAAGTTTAGATGCGTTTGGTGAAAAAGATATTATACTTATCGATACGCCAGGGAAGACATACAAAGATGAAAATTATTTGATGAAATTAAAGGAATTGTTTGCCATAGATTCTCCCATTGAGACCAATCTTATTTTAAATATAACGGCAAATCAGGAAAATATGATAGAAACAGCAGAGAGATTTGGCATCATAAACTACGATAATATAATATTTACAAAATTGGATGAGGCTAATAATTTTGGTTCGATTTATAATATTATTGATTATGCGGGCAAACCAGTATTTTATATAACAAATGGCCAAAATGTTCCACAAGATCTTGAAAAAGTGGATCCTGGTAAGCTTGCACGACTCATAGTTAAAAATACTATGGTGAATATAGATTCGCAGTCCTAAATCGGATTGAAAAGAGAGGTGTCTCAGTGGATCAGGCTGGAGTACTGAGAGATATGAAGGGAATAGATAGGAATGTCTATAGCATGAGTCTGAGAAATAGACAAAAAAAACATAATAAAGATGTTCGGGTTATTGCTATAACTAGCGGCAAGGGGGGCGTTGGAAAAACAAATATAGCGGCTAATTTTGCATACATTTTTTCAAAGATGGGAGAAAGGGTTTTATTGCTCGATGCAGATACAGGGCTTGCCAATATAGATGTCATTTTGGGGATTACTCCGAAATATAGTTTGTTTCATGTTCTTCATGGTGAAAAAACATTATCAGAGGCCACTGTTCAGGGTCCAGGTGGTATCAAGATTTTGCCAGCGGCTTCAGGGATTCAGGAGATGGCGGAGTTATCAAGAGACCAAAAGCTTACCCTGCTGAAGGAGTTAGATGGTTTGACTGAAAGCCTTGATTT
>QNAY01000366.1 GCA_003645605.1 Thermodesulfobacteriota bacterium | reverse complement strand
TGGGAATCATGATTTTCATGTCATTGTCAAGAATACGTATCACATAAAAAATATGTTCGGTCCCGGATATTGACTTTTCCTCTATACCCTCGACCAAACCCACACCATGTGCAGGATACACTGCCAAATCGCCAACATTAAACATACTGATTAACCTCTAATAGCTTCAAACAACAACTCCAAGAATCGTAGCCTTTTTAGAATCAACATAACACATTTCACAATTTTTCGAAACATGCCGGACCGATCACATTACGGCTTACGACCGCCAAATACAGTGGCTTGTATTCTTGGTAAGCGTTCACTGGTTCAGGGTCCACTGAAGATCTGAACCTTTGAACCGTGAACGATTAGTATTTCTTTGCAGATTTCAGTGTCAATTGGTAAGAATGCGTATCTATGCTACAGCCCGGCAAACAAAATAACGTAAAGCATAAGAAAAGGCCGAAACCAGCACCATATGTCTGGGCAGCAATTACCTTCCTGTCTGTAGGACTCCTTTTCATAGCCCCGGGGGTGGACCTGCCGCTGATTGTGCATCGAATATTCTGGCCACTCAGCCGTCTCTTGATAATTATGGCCCTTAGCCTCGGCTTGAGTGCTCTGGTAGAAGGAATGGGTTGGTCCGAAATAGTTGCGAGACTATCCAGACCACTCATGCGTACGGGCAACTTCAGTGACTGGAGCGGGACTGCCTTTACAACCGCCTTTCTCTCAGGTGTCGCTGCAAATACCATTCTATGGAATGCCTATAAAGAGAAAAAATTAAGCAGAAGAGAGTTGCTTCTGGCCACACTCTTGGACCTGGGTCTCCCTTCCTACACGCTGCATTTGCCAATTACCATTGCCATCATTATACCCCTGGTCGGGACGGCTGGATTGATATACGTAAGCCTAACTTTTATTGCTGCATTGCTCAGGACCGTATTTGTCCTCATCCTGGGCCGCTTAATCCTGTCATCACCAAAGAAAATGGGGAAAACAGCGCAGGGACATCAAAACAAAGAAGAATTGGAACCACGAAAGGAGCGAGTAAAAAAACTCCTGGCCCGATATGTCCCGGGCCGCCTGAGCCAGATCGCCATGTATACCGTGCCCATCTATATTATGGTAGTTCTCCTTCAGCAATGGGAATTTTTTGAGTGGCTTCAGGACAAGAGTGCATCAATAATTGCCATTGAGGCTCTGCCTGTGGAAGGCATATCTGTGGTAGTATTCAGTATAGTTGCGGAATTCACAGCCGGAGCTGCCGCAGCCGGGGCCATGCTGAGTGCAGGGGTGCTCACTGTGAAAGAAACCGTACTGGCACTTCTTGCCGGCAGCGTAATTGCAACCCCTGTAAGGGCCCTGAGACACCAACTTCCGAGATATCTGGGCATCTTTCAGCCAAAAATGGGTATAATCATACTCATGATGGGTCAAACCCTGCGTGTTATAAGCGTTGTGATAGTGGGTGTTATATATTTTCTCATGTATTGATTTGAAGAGAGTAAATTATGAAAAAAACTTTGTATTTTCTGCCAGTATCTCTATTTCTCATGTTGTTTTTAGCGGCCTTTGATCCCTCGGCCTGGTCTGAAGTAAACAAAAACAAGGATAATATCCTCATGGTTAGTATCGACGTGACACTGGATATGGGAAACCGCCGGATAAAGGGAAAGGCCTCAACTGAACTCCCCATGGAAAAATATGTACGGATACATGTGGGAGGTGTGGAATTAGACCGTGTAACCCTTGCGGGGCAAACCATAAATCCTTCCATTGAAAAAGATTTTTTCAGTGTTGTAGCTTCCGGCAGAAACAGGTTGCTCAGGATTCAATTTCATAGAGATTTTCCACCCTTGAGCCTCAGGACCGGCCCAAAAAATGACCATACAATGACGGATAATTTCATAGACACAAAAGGCGTTGTATTGCTTGATGGTTGGTGCCCGACATTGGAGGGGCTTGCCCGCTACGAACTCAAAGCTGCAGTGCCTACAGACTTCAAGGCCGTGTCTGAGGCAGATGCCGTGAAGGTGGAATACAGGGAAAAGACAAGCATCTATATCTTTGAATTCCCCCATCCAAGGACCGGCCTTTCACTGGTTGCCGGCCCGTATCAAGTCAGTCTGGAACGTCGTGATGGTATTGAGATTGCGGCATATTTTTTCCCTGAGGATAAGGAACTCGCTCAGAAATACATTGACAAGTCCAGACACTATCTTGATTTATATGAAGGCCTCCTTGGCCCATACCCGTTCAAGCGATTTGCAATAGTGGAAAACCGTGCCCCCACAGGCTACGGCCTTCCCACTTACACCCTTCTCGGGCAAGAGGTGGCAAGACTTCCATTCATTGTGGATACCTCCCTGGGCCACGAGATACTCCACTCCTGGTTTGGAAATTCTGTCTATGTGGACCCAGAAGAAGGTAACTGGAGTGAAGGGCTTACCACATACCTGGCAGACTATCTGTATGAAAAACAGAAAGGCCGGGGCAACGACTACAGGCATCGATTACTTGTGGACTACCAGAGCTACGTCAATGAAGACAAAGCCATGTCCCTTGCACAGTTCAGGTTCAGGACAGACAGGGCCTCAAAGGCCGTAGGTTATGGCAAAGGGGCGATGTTGTTTCACATGTTG
>QNAY01000028.1 GCA_003645605.1 Thermodesulfobacteriota bacterium | reverse complement strand
TATCTCTTAATAACCCATGAAAATCATCTTGAAAACCCCTTGAGTCATCATTAGAGTTCTCTTATGACTATAAAAGATCAAGCAAAACAAGGTATAGTATCCAAACTTATTGAGCGTTGTGCCCTGGACGAGGGTCTGGATCCACAGTTTCTGGTTCAAGCCGTGGGGACAGGGGAAGTGGCAATTCCACACAACAGACATGTGAAGCTTAGCCGTCCCATGGCAGTGGGTAAAGGGATCTCCACCAAGGTTAATGCAAACATAGGCACTTCAAAGGATCATCCTGAGCTGAAAGCTGAATTGGAAAAGCTCAAGGTGGCTCTGGATGCAGGGGCCCACACGATAATGGATCTTTCCACCGGAGGTCCGATAAAAAAGATTCGCCAGGCTATCAGAGATGCCTGTCCAGTACCTCTTGGCACAGTTCCTATTTATCAGGCTGCAGTTGAGACTGTGGAGCGGCGCAAGCGCTCAGTTTGCGAAATGGAGGTGGACGATCTGCTGAGGGTAATTGAGGAACATGGTCAGGAGGGAATTGACTTCGTGACTATTCATTGCGGGTTGACCCTCAAGGCTGCGGAGCATCTCCGGTTGAAGGAGCGCGTAATGGGGGTGGTCAGCAGAGGAGGTTCCTTCATCCTGGAGTGGATGATGCACAACCGGAAGGAAAATCCCCTCTTTGAGCATTTTGATGATATCCTGGCAATAGCTCGGGAGCACGATCTCACTTTGAGCCTTGGTGACGGTCTCAGGCCGGGGTGCCTGATGGACGCAACAGACGGCGCGCAGGTGCATGAGCTGATAGTCCTGGGTGAACTCACACTGAGGGCATGGGACGCAGGTGTACAGGTAATAATTGAAGGGCCCGGTCATATGTCAATGGACCAGATACCGGCCAATGTTCTTTTGGAAAAGAGGCTCTGTCACGGGGCACCATTTTATGTACTTGGTCCCCTGACAACTGATATTGCCCCCGGGTACGATCATATTACCAGTGCCATTGGTGGGGCCATCGCGGCGGCAGCCGGGGCTGATTTTCTTTGTTATGTGACGCCTGCCGAACACCTGAAGCTGCCGTCACTGGACGATGTGAAAGAAGGGGTGATCGCTTGTCGCGTTGCGGCCCATACGGCTGATATAGTTAAGGAAGTCCCCGGTGCCATAGAGAAAGATCGAATGATGGCCGAGGCCAGGCACCGCCTTGACTGGAAGACCCAGATAGAGCTTTCCATAGATCCTGAAAAGGCCCGTCTCTATCGTGAAGAAGGCGGAGAACACCATGGATCTACCTGCACGATGTGCGGGGACTACTGCGCAATCAAGACCTACCAAAGGGCGATGAGAAAGGGCCGGGAGGCAAGGGGCGATGAGAGGAAATGAATCCTGGTCCGGTTCTTACTATTGCCGGCTCCGACTCGGGTGGTGGCGCCGGTCTCCAACAAGACCTGAAAGTCTTTACGGTCCTTGGGTCCTATGGCTCAAGCGTTGTTACAGCACTGACTGCTCAGAACACCCTCGGGGTCCATGCTGTTGAGCCTGTAGCTCCGGATTTTGTTGGGAAGCAGCTTGATGCCGTTCTTGAAGACATTTGCCCAACAGCCATCAAGACCGGTATGCTGGCCAACGCAAAAATTGTGGAGATTGTTGCGGATCGTCTAGGCCGGTATATTAACAAAGAGACCATACTGGTGGTAGACCCTGTCATGGTCTCCAAAAACGGGCATCGATTACTGGAACAAAATGCCGTGGATGTCCTAAGGACCAGGCTCCTTTCTCTGGCGGACGTGTTTACACCTAATATCCCGGAGGCTGAAGTCCTTCTCGGCCGGCGCATCCAGACACTGGAAGATATGCGACGTGCTGCCGTTGATCTCCTCAAGCTTGCAGGTTGCCCTTCTGTCATTCTGAAGGGGGGCCATCTCCGCAACCATGATCCGGTGGATGTTCTTGCCTGCGAAGAAGGGGTTTTAGAGATAACAAGGACCCGCATTCCCACACGACATACCCACGGAACCGGCTGCACCTTTTCTGCCGCACTGTTGGTGTTTCTGGCTCGTGGAACGGGAATAGAAAATGCCGCACAGAAGGCCAAAGAATTTGTAACCCGGGCAATCAGGGGGGCGGTGCCTGTCGGCAAGGGAATAGGGCCAACGAACCCTTTGAGTGTAATCGAAGATGATATTGCTCGTTACCCCGTAATCCAAGCCCTTGAGAAGGCATGGAAGCGTCTTTTGTCGCTCCCGTGTCGTTCTCTGGTCCCAGAGGTCCAAATGAATCTTGGCTATGCCCTTCCGTGGGCAAGTTCTGTGCAAGATGTGGCTGCTTTTCCCGGAAGGATTGTAGGCCTGGAAGAGGGGGTGGCAAGGATAAGGTGCCCGGCATATGGGGTCTCAAGCCATGTTGCCAGGATAATATTGACCGCGATGGGCCATGATCGTGGATACAGGTCGGCCATGAATATCCGCTATGATCTTGTGTATCTTGAGCGGGCACAGGACCTTGGTTACTCAATGGCTGAGTTCTCCAGAAAGGATGAACCAGAGGACGTGAAAGCAAAGGAAGGTTCTACCCTGGTATGGGGCGTAAAGAAGGCCATTGAAGGTGCCGGCATGGTGCCGGATATCATACATGATGCAGGAGATATAGGAAAAGAGCCGATTATTCGAGTCCTTGGACACGATCCGTTGGAAGTGGTGGACAAGGCCTTGAAGTTGGCGGGGTTTTCGTAATTTTTGCTATGAATTTACCTGAAGACACAATCTCTTTAATAGTAAGCAGGCTGGTACAGACCGCAAACCGTGAACTGCCACAGGATGTCGAGACAGCTCTCCTGGCTGCAAGGGAGAGAGAGGAATCACAGACCGGCAGGCTGATGCTTGATATTATAGTAGAAAATGCAAGTCTTGCCAGGCAGACCGATCTTCCGATATGTCAGGATACAGGTATTGATGTTGTATTTGTACAAATGGGTCAGGAGCTTAAAATTGAGGGGGATCTGGTCAGTGCCATAAATGAGGGAATTGCCCAAGGTACAAGAGAAGGTTGTCTGAGATGCTCTGTTTGCGATCCTATTACCAGGAAAAACACAGGGGACAACACCCCTGCGGTTGTCCATGTAGAGCCGGTGGCCGGTGATAGTCTGGAGATTTCCGTATTACCAAAGGGTTGCGGAAGCGAAAACATGAGTGCCATGGTGATGCTCCCGCCTTCGGCAGGCGAGGATGGCATTGTGAGGGCAGTAGCAAATCAGGTGCTAAAGGCTGGACCGAATCCCTGTCCCCCCGGGATAATAGGCATAGGTATCGGCGGTACCATGGAAAAAGCGGCGCTGCTTGCCAAAAAGGCCCTGTTGAGACCTGTGGGTTTGAGAAATTCAAGGGATGATTTGGCAGAGCTGGAGGACCGGATCTTTGCCCGAATTAATGGTCTGAGGATTGGTCCTCTGGGACTTGGCGGGTCTGTCACGTCTCTTGGTGTGGTAGTGGAGGCCTATCCCTGTCATATAGCAAGCCTCCCTGTAGCAATAAACATCCAGTGTCATGCCGCCAGGCATTGTACCGCAAAGTGGAGAGGTGGGTCATGGGTTATGTGTCAAGGGTCAGGGGTTATTCCCCCCCCTTTTTCTACTAAACGTCCCATGCCTTTTGCGCAAGGAGTTGTTCGGATCGAGCTCCCACTGTCAAAATCGGCTATACGGGACCTTCGGGCTGGTGATTGGGTATTACTCAACGGTGTTGTTTATACAGGGCGGGACCAGACCCATCGTCGATTGGTGGAAATGTTAGACAGAGGCGATCCTTTGCCTGTAGACCTCTGTGGGCAATTAATATATTATGTGGGTCCCTCTCCAGCCCCGCCGGGAAGGCCGGTGGGTTCAGCAGGGCCTACCACCAGCTATCGAATGGATGCCTATACACCCCGCGTGCTGGCTGAAGGCGTGCTTGCCACAATGGGAAAGGGGAGGCGTTCCTCTGAGGTGAAGGCCGCTCTGAAAAAACACGGTGCCGTGTATTTTGCGACAACAGGGGGTGCGGGGGCCTATCTGGCGAGCTGCATAGAGTCCTGCGAGCTAATTGCATTTCCCGAGTTGGGTCCGGAGGCCCTATACCGGATGAAGGTTAAGGATTTCCCGGCTATTGTGATCAACGATATAACTGGTGCGGATTTCTATGAAATTGCAATCAAACAACATAAAATCTAGGTAGCCGTTCACGGGTTCACGGTTCAAAGGTTTAGAGTTTAACGAAAAACTGAACCGGTGAAAGGTTACTTCCTGTTTTAAATTCAAAAGTCGAAACTTATAATTCAAAATTGTGTTTGAACAGCCTTTTCGTTCAGACACTAGTTGGAGTCTCTTCTAATACCCAAAAACAGGCAAGCTTCTTGACACAAAACAGGTGTCATGATATAAAAATTTGCCGTATGTATGGTGATTTTTGCCCAAAAAGTATATCCCAAGCAACTTATTAAGAGGAGGTTATTTATGGCTGATTTCTACATTAATGTCTTGATGGATGATGAAAAACTTAAAAAGATTGAAGCTGCCGGATTGGCTGATCAAGTTCAGGAAATTGACGGCAAAAAGGCAATTCAGGTAGGAATGACCAAGAAAGACAAAAAGAAACTCTGTAAGGGCTTCAAGGACTTAGCATTCGACTCTGCAAATGCCTGTGTACTTCCGGAAGATGCAGAGAATACCCTGATGGGTATTGTTGGGGACATGGGGACCTTGGAAGTTATGAAGGTTGCAATAACCAAGCTCTACAATCCTCTTGCAGGAAAGAGCATTCGAACACTTAACTAGGCACAGGGATTTTTTTGAAAGAATTCTTTTTAGGACAACATATCTACTTAAAAGGCCTTTACATGTAATAATTCCCAAGCAAGAGATTATTTCATAACTTCGAGTTTCTTGTATTTAAAATTATTCATAGATTAGTTCATGGCTGGTAGCTCAGAGTTCATGGCTACCAGCCATGAACTAAATTTGTCAATTGAGCCGGATTACTTGCGGTGATAATCGGTCTGGTTCACAGATCAAAAGGAGTTAAGCTCTCATAACCATTTTCAGTAACAACGAGTGTTTGTTCAAATTGGGCAGAAAGCGATCCATCCTCGGTCACTACTGTCCACTTATCTTCCAATATCAGAACATTTTTTCTTCCAAGATTTATCATAGGTTCAATTGTAAAGACCATACCGGGAACGAGGCCTACACCCTTCCCCCGAAGGCCATAATGTGGGACCTCTGGAGATTCATGGAATTCAAACCCAACACCATGACCAACAAATTCCCTGACTACTGAGCACCCTTCCCCTTCAGCATATTTCTGTATGGCCCATCCAATATCTCCTATTGTATTCCCAGGGCGCACCATGGACCTGCCGACCTTTAGACTCTCGCGGGCAACCCTGACGATTTTCCGGGCCTCGGGACTGGGTAAGCCCACGAAAAAAGTCTGGTTTGCATCGGCATAATATCCATTTAAGATGGGAGTTACGTCCACATTCACAATATCCCCGTCTCTCAAAACCCGGTTGCCGGGGATTCCGTGGCAGACAACTTCATTTACCGAAACACAAACGCTTTTGGGAAAACCCCTGTAATTCAGAGGCGCTGAGACGGCATTATTTTTAATGGTGAATTCATGAACCAGGGTGTTAATATCATCGGTAGTTATCCCCGGCCTAATCTCATCCTTCACCAATCGCAGGAGTTCCTGGACTAACTGTCCAGCCTTCCTGATACCTTCGATATCCTCTTTTTCCTTGAGTCGAATTCTGTATTTCTGTAAATATAAATTTTTGATATTACGGTATCCCGTGCCTTTTTTAAGAAGACAACATTTTTTATACTTCAGTCCGCTCCCGCAAGGGCACGGATCGTTTCGCCCCACCTTGTCATTCATGTTTTTCCGTATCACGTTGTTATTACCCAAATAATTGAACCGATTTTATTAAATTGTGACAATCTAGGCTGAAGGCTGAAGGCTGAAGTATTTCAACCATCTCGCAACGATCGAATGCCCTAAATTCCTCCCTAAAAGCCTTCTACCTTCAGTCTATCCACCTGAATAGTTAGTGCCTGAACGAAAATCCCGTATTTTTCGTTGGAACCACCTGTGTTGTCATTTTGACCGGAGGGAGAAATCTGCAAATTCCACATGTTATAGCTAACAACAGATTCCTCGCTACGTTCGGAATGACACAAATAGGTGGTTTTCGTTCAGGCACTAGTTACACATTATCTAATGTTTAAGAAACTTCTACTCCAAAAATCTAAAACCAGCTAGAAAAACCAGGAAGGATCCGTTGAAATGGATGAAAAAACACCACCTTTTGGATACCTATTCTCGCGTTTGTTATTTGCTTATTCATTTGAGAAAAAGTTTTCCATAATGTAAAGAAAAAAACCTTGCAATAGCAACATGTTTCTCTTATATCTCTTTTTCGAGGAGATAAGTATGGTTTTGTGGCGCTCATTAATGATTAAATGCCAGGAATAATTCTTGCAGGTTATTTAAAAAAGGCATTTATCGCAAATACTTTGCGAGCCTAATACTTAAAGTTTGAGGTGCAAGGGAAAGTGATCGATAATTATAGCAAGGGAGAATTGAATATGTCCCTTGCTTTCCCCAGTCAAATCCAAGAATCATCAGAAGGGATTTGTCAAGACTTTGAGCCGGTCCTTCCCGGAAATGATTACAGCTTTTGTAAACATGCCACTTTCTGGATAGACGGTCAAAAAGAACGTACCTGTCCTTTAACAAATTGTCCTTGTGCCAGCGCCTATTCTCCCCTTCTGTGTGGCATATATTGCAATAAAGTCAGTAATAAATAAAAAGCCGGGGTTTATCGCACAATTTCTCAAAAAAAATCCAGTTTCTTGTTCTTCCATATAAATTATTTGTAAGCGTTCACATGGCTCCGCATCTGCTTTGTTGTCGGGCACTTGAAGTACAGGGAGTACGTCTGCGTACCCGTACGCCTCGCATATGCAGCACACTGTAAACGCTTACAGTTCGGTGGTGCGGTAAAACCGGCGATGTAATCCCGTGAGATGTAATCCCGTGAACGGTTACAATTATTTGGCATCCTTCATTCTGTAGTTTACACTTTTTCGAAAAAGCGTGTATTATCGAATTGAATGCCGATGTCGAAACTTGAAATTAGAAATTAGGTAACTCCTCTACGTCCTTGTGTTTCCCCCAATTTCTAATTTCAAATTTTAAATTTCACTGCCAAAACACAAGATCAACAGAGTGTAAACCATTTTTGACTTGTTGTGAAGGATGCCGAAAAGCGATCCGGAAAAAGGGGAAAAGGTGTTGCGTAACAGGATACAGAAAGCTGTAGAGGATGCCTATAAACAGGGTGTTGTTGAAGGAGTGCTTCCTGATGTGTCTCTGCCGGCATCACATCAGGTTGTACCTACAAAACAGGAAGTCCATGGCGATTTCGCCAGTAATTTGGCCATGATAACTGCCTCAGAGGCCAAGAGGTCACCACGGGAGCTGGCCGGTTGTCTGGCTAAAATATTAGAGCCCAACCCTATATTTCATAAGGTTGATGTGGCAGGGCCCGGCTTTCTTAATTTTTTTGTAACTACTACCTGGTGGCAGGAGAACCTGTGTACCATTTGGGAGGCAGGGGATTCCTACGGCGAGTCCGGGGCTGGTAACGGCCGGTTGGTTCAGGTGGAATTTGTAAGCGCCAACCCGACAGGGCCGCTACATGTAGGCCACGGCAGGGGCGCAGCCGTTGGTGACTCCCTGGCCAGGGTCTTAAAGGCCGCTGGTTTCAGTGTGGAAAGGGAGTATTACATCAACGACATAGGAAATCAGATGAGGACCCTCGGGGCCTCTGTCTATTTACGATATTTGGAATATTTTGGGCAGGAGGTCGAATTTCCCAAAGAGTATTATCAAGGGGATTATATCCGTGATATTGCATCAGGCATTGCCTCTGGAGAAGGGGACAAATATTTAGACATGACCCAGGAATCTTGCCTGACATTTTTTATTGATACTGCCGTCAAGATCATAGCATCTGACATCCGCAAAGATCTTGAAGAGTTTGGGGTCCGTTATGATAACTGGTTTAGTGAGAAGACCCTTCACGAAAGCGGGTTGGTTGACAGAACCATCTCGGAGTTACAGGATAAAGGCTACATGTTCGAGGAACAAGGGGCATTGTGGTTCAGGGCCACCGCCCTGGGAGATGAAAAAGATAGAGTGGTTAAGCGTTCAAACGGAGTTCTTACCTATTTTGCATCAGACATAGCCTACCATAGACACAAACTGGAGAGGGGATATGACCTTCTGGTTGACATCTGGGGTGCTGATCATCATGGATATGTAGCGAGAGTAAAGGCGGCAATAAAGGCGCTGAGTTATAAGGAAGATAAATTGCAAGTCCTTCTTGTGCAGCTTGTCAATCTTCTGGAAGGAGGGAAGATTAAGGCCATGTCAACCAGGGCCGGTGAGTTTGTGACCTTGAGGGAAGTGCTGGATGACGTGGGTAGCGACGCTGCACGGTTTATATTCTTGACTCGCAGATGTGACAGTCACCTGGACTTTGACCTGGATCTTGCCAGGAGCCAGAGCCAGGAAAACCCTGTTTATTATGTACAATATGCCCATGCCAGGCTTTCAAGCGTTTTCAGAAATGCAGGAGAACAGGAAATTTCTCTCGCAGAGCCACAGGATATTGATGTCTCACTCCTCAACACTTCGGAGGATATTAAGCTTTTGAAGCAACTGGATGTATTTCCCCGTCTCGTGGCTGACGCTGCCCTTGCCCTTGAGCCATATCGCGTCAGTTATTATCTTACCGAGTTGGCAGGTCAACTGCATGGCTACTATACCCGGCATCGGTTTATCACCGACGATCCGGATTTGACCCAGGCCAGACTTCTCTTGGCAGATGTGACAAGAAGGGTTTTTCGCAAGGGCCTGGGGCTACTGGGAGTATCAGCACCTGAAAAAATGTGTAAGCGTTCACAGGGCACCGCATCTGCTTTGTTGTCGGACACTTGAAGTACAGGGAGTACGTCTGCGTATCCTCCGCCTCGCATCTGCAGCACCCTGTGAACGCTTACAGTTCGGTGGGTTT
>QNAY01000365.1 GCA_003645605.1 Thermodesulfobacteriota bacterium | reverse complement strand
GTCTTCAAAGCTGCAACCCAGCGTTCTTAGAAGTTCCTTGTAATAAGGGGCTCGACTGGCCTGCCGAACCTGGCCTCGCAAAAGCCCTGCTTGTAAATTTTCTATTTTTTCCGGGTCTGCGACCCGCCATTCCAAAGCAGTCTTCAAAGAATAGCGGCTCTGCGTCAAACTACATCTAGTCATTGCCGTGAATAGCCGAAGATGTGATTGGATCGGACATGATGTCCGACTTATAGCCGGTGATTTTGAGGGGATTCACGCCTCGCCTGGCCAACTCGGTCGCTATGGACTCCCTGGCTTGATCCCTCAACGCGCGAATACAGTCCGGATCGTCTCCATGCTCGGATGGTATTATCGGGGGCAGGATGACCATCTTCACCCTGGATGGCGTGAGAAACCTGCTACCCGGGGGCATCAGGTGGGCAGACCCCAAGATACACACCGGTACTATGGATGTTCCCGTACCACAGGCCAGACGAAAAGCCCCGTTTTTGAAGCGGGCGAGCCTCCCGTCTCTGGAGCGGTGTCCCTCAGGCCAGAATATGAGAGAACACCCCGATGCCAGAAGTTCCTCTCCCCTGCTCCGGACTACTTCCCAGCCATCATTTGAATTGATGTAACGCGCAAGTCGCATTACCCACTTGTAGACCGGGATTTGAAAAGGCCATGACGTCACAAAGGCATTTTCAAACGGCAGCATACCAAAAAGGTAAGGGTCTATTGAGGAATTGTGATTGGCCACGAATATGACCGGGGGTCTGATTCCGCAGGAAAAGTCTTCTACGGTCACCGGGGCCATAAAGGGGACAACACGCACTAATGCCCAGCCATAAAGACGAATACTCTTCCTGATTATTCTGTCCATTGGCTGGTTTGCAAGGATACTGTATATCAAGAGCAAGGGAAGTATAAAACAGAGGCAAAAAACAGTAAAAACAGCAAAGGCAGGCCAGATATACAGGTTGAGCAGCAGCTTTTTAAGGCCCACTCTTTACTCCTTGTCAACTTGTTGATTCTTAAGACGACAGACAAGGTCAAAGAGATCGCCCAGAGTCCTTACAGCCCGCACTGCCTCTTCATCGGCCATTTTCATCCCAAAGGCCTTTTCCATGGCCACTACCATGTCTACTGCATCCAGGCTGTCCAACCCAAGATCCTCATACAAAGTAGCATCCGGCTGAAGCGATTCTGGTTCGAGTTCGAATTCCTCTGCCATAATCTGCGCTACCCGCCGGCGGATCTCTTGATCCGACATCATTCTGTCCACCTCCGCAGCACCATAGCGGTGTTAACACCACCTAGTGCGAAGCTGTTCTTAAGTACTATATTTAATGGGAGCTTGTCCACAGAATGTACCAGATTGATAACTGAGCAAGCAGGATCAGGCCTTTCCAGATTAAGGGTCGGCACAACCTCCTGCCGGTTCAACATCTCAAGGAGCACTATTGTCTCAAGTGCCCCGGCAGCACCAAGGGTATGCCCCAAATGCCCTTTGTACGAACTGACCGGCACATCTTTACCAAATATGTTATTGATTGCAACGGCCTCTGCTATATCTCCAAGCACGGTCCCTGTGGCATGTGCATTTACATAATCAATGTCATCTCCGTTCAATCCGGCCTCGGCCAAGGCATTACGCATTGTCCTGGCCATAGAGTCCTCATGCGGATTGGCAATGCTCTTGCTGTCATTTACATGGCCAAACCCCAGGATCTCACAATAGATATTTGCCTCACGCCTTAAAGCAGAATCCAGGCTTTCCAGGACCAGGATGCCACCACCTTCACCGCAAACGACTCCGTCCCTGTTCAGGTCAAATGGTCTGGGAGCAATCAAAGGAAAATCATGACTTCGTGAGGCCGCTTTTATCACGTCGAATACCATTGTGACCGTAGGATGGACCTCATCAGCTCCGCCGCATAGCATTGCCTCTTGCCGGCCGGAGCGAATCAACATATAACCAAGACCCAGGGCCTGTGCTGATGAGGTGCAGGCGCTTGTGGGTGCCCACTGTTCGCCGGTTATTCCGAGGGCAAGGCAGACATTGGCTGCGCAGCAATGCCCCATGATCTTAAAAAACATCCCGGAGCGCACATGTTCAACACTCTCTTCGGGTAAGAACTGCCTGTACAATGCCTCGTATATTCTGGGGCTCCCGGTAGTGGACCCGATTTCCGCCCCCACCTTTCCTGATGCCAGAAAGTCCGGCTCAAGTCCGGAATCCGAGACTGCCTCTTTGGCGGCCAGAGTGGCGTAAATAGCCATTGGCCCCATAGTTCGCCGAATTGTGCGGGGCAATAAGGGCTTGGCTTCAAAAGGCGGAACTGGCCCTGCCATGTGGCATTGAAGTCCTTGAATGCTCTGCCAATCCGGCATCAGTTGTATGCCAGATCGTCCATTCCACACCCCATCCAATAGATCAGCCACCCCTAATCCAAACGGCGATACGGCCCCACGCCCGGTGATAACTACCCGCTTCAGCGACACTGTCTCACCTCGTCCCACAGGGGCTCCAGGCCTTCAATTTCACCTGCGGTTACAAGTCCTGAAAGAGAGGCCCCTACTATTCCGGTCATTAATGTTCCTTGTCCGCTGAGCCATAAACCTGAGAGGCGGGTTTTGGCTCCAGG
>QNAY01000364.1 GCA_003645605.1 Thermodesulfobacteriota bacterium | reverse complement strand
CTGTCTCAGAGCCTGAGGACGTTACTGCTCCAGGTGCCTTCTGTGATAGTTCTTATGGGAGTGGCCGTTTACCGGAGGTGGGACCTGGCACTGCTGAGCTTTATTCTTCTTCCCTTTATTGCTCTTGGTACCCGTTTTCTCTCCAAATTAGTACGAATACGCAGGAAGAGGGTTCAGGAGTATCTGGCTATTTTGACGCACCGTGTAAGTGAGGCCCTACAGGGCTTCAAGGTAGTGAAGATATTCGGCATGGAGGAGGTCAAGGATGGTCAATTTGTAAAGGAAAATCAGACTACCTATCGCCATATGGCCAAAGTCATACGCCTCAAAGAAGGGACAAAGTTCCTGATTGAGGTCCTTTCCGGTCTCGCTGTTGCGGCGATTCTGGGCTATGGCGGCAGCCTTGTTGCCGGTGGAGAGATGACCCCCGGGGATTTCTTCTCTATCCTCACGGCCATAGTCATGGCCTTTGCGCCTCTAAAAAAACTGGGGGGGGCCTACGCCCAGCTTCAGGAGACCCTTGGTGTATTTGAAAGGGTGGACCATTTCCTTAACCAGCAACAGGAGGGAAGCCGGGGACAGGCCATTGATGGACTGCGTGGGGAAATAAAGTATGAAAATGTCTCTTTTTCCTATCCTCGGACAGATGCGCAGGTTTTACAGGAAATAGATATCACCATACCTGCTGGGAAGATCTTGGCCATTGTCGGACCCAGCGGGGCGGGTAAGAGTACCCTGGTGGACCTGATCCCAAGGTTCTACAATCCCTCTTCCGGAATGATACTCTGGGACGGGATAGATCTCCGCAAGATCTCCCTCTCTGACCTGAGACATCAGATGGCCATAGTCACTCAGGACGTCCTCCTGTTTAGCGATACAATCTTTGAAAATATTGAGGCATGTCAATCTGGAGGGATTACTAGAGAAGAGGTTGAGAAAGCCGCCAGGATTGCCCAGGCCCACGACTTCATTGCCGCACTTCCTCAGGGATATAACACAGTGTTGGAAGAAAGGGGGCTCAATCTATCCGGAGGACAGCGCCAGAGAATAGCCATGGCAAGAGCGGTCCTCAGGAATCCTCCTTTGCTCATATTGGATGAGGCCACAAGCGCCCTTGACAGCGTTTCTGAGGAGGCGATTCAGAAGGCCCTTGAAGAGGTAATGAAGGGCAGAACCACCATAGTGATTGCCCACAGGCTCTCTACCATAATCCACGCAGACCAGGTCATAGTTATCGACCATGGTCGCATAGTGGACCGCGGGACCCATGAGGAGTTAATGGAGAGCAGTACTATCTACCAGGAGCTGTATCATACCTGGGCCAGCAGTGATTAGAAGATTGTTAATAGGATGGAACGTTGAGAATAGCTGTAGTGCGGAGAGAGTGCGGACCGGGGCTTGGAGGTGCGGAAGCTTACTGTGCTAA
The DNA here is from genome assembly GCA_003645605.1 of Thermodesulfobacteriota bacterium. GTDB lineage: Bacteria > Desulfobacterota > Dissulfuribacteria > Dissulfuribacterales > UBA3076 > UBA3076. Next base: position 1,209 of record QNAY01000364.1, on the reverse strand, counting down.
CGTGTGTGCCTGGTTGACAAAGATGGGCCACAACGTGACAGTAGTGGCGGACAAGTCTCTTTTGCCGGGGCTGCTGTTCTCCAGGGCCCCTGTGTGGGGAAGGGGGAGCATTTTTAAGAATTTGAGTTTTTTTTTGAATGCCGGCCAAGTCCTTAAAGCAGGCAATTTTAAAGTAAGCTATGGCCTTTCAAGAGTGGCACCGGTAGATGTCCTTAGAATATCAGATCCGTTGCATGCCGCATGGCTGGACCTGGGTTATCGGAACAGTACTAAGTTCAGAAGCCTAAGGCCCAGACACAGGCTGCTTCTCTGGATGGAGGCCAAGGCCATCAGGGAGGCCAAAGCCATCGTGACTAATTCCCAGTTAGTAAAAGATCAGGTGCAACATTATTACAGCACAGATGCTGAGAAAGTCACGGTTATTTACAATGGAGTCGATCTTAAACGGTTTCGCCCGATGACTCAAAAGGATCGGGTTTTAGCAAAAAAAACAATGGGCATTTCAGATAATGCAACAGTCTTTGTTTTTGCAGGCTCTGATCTGCGCCGTAAGGGTCTAAGCCAACTCTTGTCCGCTTTTGCCCGGTTCAGAGAACAGCCTTTTATATTGCTAGTGGCAGGGTCGATGGGGAACAGGGACCTGAAGAAAAAAATAGAAGAGATGGGCCTGAATCAAAATATCAAGTGGCTGGGATATGTGAAAGATTTAGAACGCCTATATGCCCTGGCAGATCTTTTTGTACTTCCTACCCATTACGACCCATTTGCCAATACGACCCTTGAGGCCATGGCCTGCGGGACCCCTGCTCTCACTACCAGGCAAAATGGAGCCACGGAAGTAGTTGAACAAGTCGCCCGCTGGCTTGTGGTGGAAAGGCCTTGCCATAGAAATATAACTGAAGCACTTGAGGGATTTACAACACTTCCTGCGCAAGAGAGAAGACTGTTAGGTGAAAAGGCACGTCGTGTAGCTAAAAAATTTACATGGCAGAGGCATATAGAAGAACTCATCACTATGTTGGCCCGGCATTCTATCCCTATAACGACAGTTACTGAAGTATAGTTGTTGAATTATAATGCAACGTGTGGTGAGCTTATTTTTTTTGAGTTCCCAACTGGATATACATGCCAACCGTTTTTTCAACCATCCTTTCACGGCTGAAATTTTCAGCTACATGATATTGGGCTTTTTCCCCTATTAATTTTAGT
>QNAY01000363.1 GCA_003645605.1 Thermodesulfobacteriota bacterium | reverse complement strand
GAAACGGAATCAAAAGGATTCCGAAGGGAGAGCTGTTTTCAATGGATGCCATTTATTGCGAATAATTCGCAACAAGGTGATCTAATCGCCGAATTGACTAATTTTCCAGCTTCCTGTATTGCCGGAGGCCTCATCGGCCCGGTCTGGGAGCATAAAAAACCGGTACAGCGCAAATGCCTCTAATTATGGTAAAGTAGCTGAGAACGTGATAAATGATAAGCAGGAAGATAGACCACAACTCAGTGTCATCGGGCTGAAAGGAGGTAAAGATGAAAAGGGGAAAAGCGGTATTTGTATTGATATTGGTCAGCCTTATTTTCTGTGGCTGTGCAAGTGTGAATTTTGCACCCACCGGAAAAATTTATCCACCCCACCAAGGTCCGGTGAAAATATATACGACCCCGCCCACGGATATAAAATATGAGGAGATCGGGTGGGTCACTGCCGATGGCGATTTCAACCATCCTTGGGCTCAATTGCTTCAGATGATGCAAAAAGAGGCAGCCTCCCGAGGAGCGAATGCGCTGATCATCGAAAAGAGGTTTACTACCCAAATGGATACCGAGATCAATATTGGCAGTCGATTCGACGAAGATCGAACCATCACTGCCATAGCGGTAAGATCCCATGAATAAATGGGAACTTGACCACTACGAGGTGCATCGAAAATCCTGAAAAAGCTCAAGTCCAATCGGATAGAAGGATTGGGAAATGGTTTTCCCTTTTCTTCTTCCATATGAATTCATCTGACAAAAAAATATTTGCTACTATTTTCTTTTCCATTTTTACGTCTGTTACAGGCGTGGGGATAGTAGTCCCGCTTCTGCCGGTGTATGCCCATGATCTTGGAGCCAGCGGTCTGTATATAAGCCTGATCTTCGGCGCATTTTCCCTTTCACGAACGTTTCTCCTTCCGTATTTTGGCAGGATTTCAGACAAAAAAGGGCGTAAGCCGTTTATTGTCGCAGGCCTGCTTGGCTATACATTGGTTTCCATTGCATTCATGTTTTCAGCCGATGTCAATTCATTGATTGTCGTACGATTTTTACAGGGTATTGCGTCTGCCATGATCATGCCGGTTGCACAGGCCTATATCGGAGATATCACGCCTGAAGGGAAAGAGGGCTTTTATATGGGTCTTTTTAACCTGTCAATGTTTCTGGGCTTGAGTATTGGCCCTCTGGCAGGCGGAGTGATCAATGACAAATTCAGCCTGAATTCAGCTTTTGCGGCCATGGGGATTTTTGCGGCTGTAGGCTGCTTTTTAAGCTTTTTCTTACTGCCGCCTGTTAGTTCGGAAAGGATTGTCAGGAAGGATAAGGCTCCGGTGTCGATTACCAGGCTATTAAGGGACAGGGTTATAGCAGGGCTGTTCATCGTCCGGTTTTCCTATATAATCTGTATTGGAATCATATGGTGTTTCCTGCCTGTTTACGCGGATTCAGAATTCGGGTTTTCAAGTTCTTTGATCGGGATTCTTGTCATGCTCGGAGTATGTATAAGCGGTATACTGCAGGTCCCGATGGGCTTACTGGCTGACAAGATTAACAAAAGGTACATGATTATATCCGGCTGTCTGATAATCGCATATGCAACATATTCATTTTCATGGGCGGAGGGATTCTGGGATATCATTATCGCGGACATTCTTTTTGGAGTGGGAGGCGGATTATCAACACCGCCGGTGATGGCGCTGTCTGTGATAAAAGGTAATGAAAACGAATCCATGGGGTCAATCATGGGACTTTTGACAGTGGGGCACAGTCTGGGAATGATATTCGGTTCTTTTTTTGCCGGTATTATAATGGATTATTGTAGTCTCAGGAGCGCGTTTTCCTTAGGGGCAACGATAATGACGGCCGGGATCTTGTTTTTTATCCTTTTGACGCGGGAACGGGAATTAGTTTCCTAAAACTTGCTACCCGCTCGCTATGCTTGCCTCGATATACACAAACAAATACAGACAAAAGATCTTATCCACTGATGAATACTCCAGCGGATAAATTGTCAATGCCCCTTAGTTGGCCGGCTCCCACTCCGCAGGGAGTCTTAAAAGGAATCCGAAGAGTGGTTATAGACCTCTTCTAATTTTTCGGGCTTGGCAGCCCATACTATTGCAGAAGTGGTAACCCTGTCAGCTCCACAGAAAGGGATCATCCTCAACTGGGGAGGAGAGAAGCAAAATCTCCCCTTACCCGATTAGCTCATGTACTTACTGACAAAGCTTTAAGTCTACCCTTGGTTCTTTTGCTACTACATTTAATAATACAAGTGCTGGTCCACGTGGCTTTCTATCCCCACGTTCCCAATGACGAAGTGTGCCCAAGCTAATACCAAAAGCTGAAGCAAATTCTGATTGACTCATGCCGATTTTTTCCCGAATGGCCTTCACATCTATAGGAGAAAATTCATGTACGACAGCCTTGCTTGTTTTCCCTTGGGCAAAATCAATAGCTTCTGTCAGTCCCTGTTTAATACTTTCAAATGCTGTGTTCATGACGTTTCACCATAACTTTTAATTAGTGTCTGAACGAAAACTAACCAAAACTGTCATTTCGAGCAAAGCGAGAAATCTTATCGTACTGAAAATACAGGCATTAAAGATTTCTCCCTACGGTCGAAATGACAAAAAGAGG
>QNAY01000362.1 GCA_003645605.1 Thermodesulfobacteriota bacterium | reverse complement strand
CTATTAGTTGAGATCAATTCTCAATAAGCTTTTTTGATACATTTTTTTAGGTCCCCAGGGGTCGAAATCCAAAGACCGCAAAATGACTTTTTTCAGCGTAATCAAAATTGATTAAAAAAACAAAAACCGATCAACGTGCCATTGCCTCGATTTCCATATGGGAATTTGCAATGATGGTGACCAAAGGACGCATAAATGTAAAAATTGATCCGAAGTGCTGGCTAAACAATGCTATTAGTAATAGCGGTTTAAGGGTAATTGAGTTAACGCCTGAAATAGCGATGGAATCATGCAATCTTCCTGGCGGTTTCCATAAAGACCCGGCCGATCGAATAATTGTGGCTACTGCAAGAACTCATAATTTAACGCTTTTGACAAAGGATAGAAAAATTATAGAATATCCCCATGTAAAAGCTATCTGGTAAGAATAAACCATAATGGGTAATGGGGGATTTTGTAAACTTGTTATCCCAACGACACCTGATCCCCTTTTAATTCTGTAGTAGAGGGCGTGGCCAATTTATTCAAAAAACTTCATTTTTCTCATACCAAGACAATTCAGGCTCGGTGTCACCAGATTTTTTCCACGACATTATGGCGGTTAGATATTGGATTTATTGTTAGCGAAGAAAAAAAAGGCTATCACGAAAGCGCGAAAGATTGAAAACACGAAAGGGAAGTCTCTGGATGGACTATGAATCTCGAACTCGGTATTCGTTGTTCATTCGATGTTGAACGTTCGACGTTCATCTTTTTTTATGTCTTTTCCCGTGTTTTCGTCCTTTCGTGATTGATTTTAAGTAGTTTCTTAACCACAAGGTCGAAAAAATTGACATTGCCCCTTATTTATGCCATTTTGTGGATAGAATAAGGGGCAATAATATGAAAAGGTTCTCGGGACAATATTTGGTCCAATGGATCAAAAAGCGGCGAAGAAAGCCTCTCATCCTCCGTGGTGCGTGGCAGGTTGGAAAGTCTACGCTTGTAAGGCAGTTTGCCAACCAACAGAATTTGTTGTTGAATGAAATAAATCTGGAACGACATCTTGAGTTGGACAAGGTCTTTGCGACGCTCGACATAGCAGTGATCTGCGGAGAATTGGAGGCTCTGGTGGGTCGCTCGATCACCGAACCGGGATCTCTCCTTTTTCTGGACGAAATCCAGGCGACACCGTCAGCGATCCAGGCGCTCCGATATCTCTATGAAGATCTCCCGGATATACCGGTCATTGCGGCAGGGTCTCTGCTGGAGTTCACTCTTGCCGATCACAGTTTCTCAATGCCGGTGGGACGTATCGAGTACCATCACCTCGGCCCGATGACATTCCGGGAATTTCTGCAGGCCATCGAACCGACTTTATGTCGTTATCTTGATGACCTGGACTTTGACTCCATGCTGCCGGACTCCGCTCACCGAAAACTGCTGATGCGCCAGCGACAATACCTGTTCGTGGGGGGCATGCCGGAGGCGGTGCTGATGTTCCAGGAAAGCGCTTCGCTGGAGGAAGCGGCTGCCGTACACCGCCGCATTGTCAGCACTTATGAGGACGATTTCGCCAAGTATGCCCGTCACCACGAGTTGGCGCTTCTCCAACGCATATTTCACCTAATCCCCCGCCTGGTAGGGCAAAAGGTCAAATACGTAAATTTCTCAAGAGAAGATCGCTCCCGTGATGTAAAGGCCGCCATCGAGTTGCTTGCGAAAGCCCGTGTCTGCACTCGTGTTTTCGCCAGTCATTGCTCTGGTATTCCGCTCCATGCCGACATCAATGAGTTTGCCTACAAGCTCCTGTTTCTGGATGTGGGACTTATGAATCATGTGTGCGGTTTGGATTGGCCGACCTTGAGGAGGATGAACAATGTGCAATTGATTAATGAAGGCGCTGTGACTGAACAGTTTATCGGACAACATCTGGCCTATGCCGGCCAGGGCGCAGAGCCTCCCCGACCGGTTTACTGGTTGCGAGAAGGACGTAAGACAAACGCCGAGGTTGACTATGTGATTTCCCGTGGCCCCAATGTTTTTCCTGTGGAGGTCAAAGCGGGAAGGAGCGGAAAGTTGCGCTCTCTGCACCAGTTCGTGGCATGCGGGAAATCGCGAAAGGCCGTTCGGTTTGACACGAACCAACCCAGTCGTCAGCAAGCCACCTATCAAGTACCGACTGCCTGCAAACACAAAAAAACGTTCTTTGAACTTCTTTCCTTACCACTGTATGGTGTCGGAGAATTAGAACGGTTGCTGGACCCGGAATGAAATTACTTTTACACGAAAAAAATTAGTGCTGGCCTGGGTATAAGGAAGAATTGCCGGCGGATTGAAAATTGGCGTCAAACGGGGAGCTTTTAAAAAAAAGTGTAAGCGTTCACGCCCATATTGTCATTTCGACCGAAGGGAGAAATCTTAAATGCCCATGACTGCGACATATTATGTGTATCTGCTCACAAATTGGAACAATAAAGTGATGTATCTGGGGGTAACCAATAACCTGGAGCGGCGCCTTTATGAGCACAAGAACAAGCTCTTCAAAGGATTTACCGAAAAATACAACGTGAACAAGCTGGTTTATTTTGAAGAAACGCAAGACGTAACTGTTGCTATTGCCAGAGAAAAAGAAATAAAGAAATGGCGAAGAGAGAAGAAGAATCAATT
>QNAY01000361.1 GCA_003645605.1 Thermodesulfobacteriota bacterium | reverse complement strand
TCAATTGGTGAACCGGATGAACCCAAACTGGAAAGACCTGAGTTCTGGATGGTAAAGATTTCTCCCTTTGGTCGAAATGACATGGCAGCGCGAATCATGACACATTAGCGTGAACGGTTACCTAAAATTTTAAGTGCCTTAAGTGCCTTAAGTGAGTAAAATTAAAGTATTGCTTCGCTTCATCTATTTATACCCGGGTTGAATGGTTCAACGTTCACGGTTCCCGGTTGAAGTTCCCTAATAAACCATAATCTTTGAACCTTGAACCCTGAACCTTGAACCGATCACTTTAGGCATTTCCAATGTCACCCAGACTTATTGAGAACTTACATACAATTTTGTATCGTGCAACATCAGTTGCTTATAAGTGCCAGAAACATGGATTTTGAGTTTTTACGAGTCCGTCACTATTTATAAAAACTTATTAAGACCAAAATTGAGGAACACCATGAATAGACATCTGCTTGCAGCTACGGATGGTTCTCCAAATGCCCACAACTCACTGAAATACATAGCCGGGATATATCAAGATGTCCCGAATATTGATATCACACTCATAAGCGTAGCAGAACCCCTGCCGTCGTTTCTGACTACTGGAAGCAGGAGTTTCCAGGCGGAGAAGAGCCGTCTCACGCGTCTTGATGATATAAATAAGCAGAGGCAGCAGGAATGTGCCGGCATATTGGAAAGAGGCAGGGCTTTACTGGAGCGCAACCAATTTCCGGCTGATCACATTCACACAAAAGCGGTCGTGCAAAGCCGAAGTGCCGTGCATGACATACTAAGTGAAGTCAAGCGCGGCAAATATGACGCATTGGTTGTCGGCAGGCGTGGCTTAGGACGTCTTGTTTCATACTTTATCGGCAGTGTCTCCTATGGGCTGGTTCAACATCTCAAAAATATTGCTGTCTGGATAATTGACGACCCCATTCCATCAAAGCATGTATTGATTGCGGTTGATGCCTGCGAATCCTGTTTGCGGGTGGTTGACCACGCAAGCTTTGCATTAGCCGGAATAAAAGATGTAAAGGTGACTCTATTTAATGTTATCCCAAAATTCCGGCCGTTTATATCTAGCGAAGTCTCCGCCACCTTTGAAGATGTTGAAACAATCATAGCCTCTTACTCTGAAAAACAGATAAAAAACCTGCTTTCCAAGGTCAACAATATATTCAGAGATGCCGGATTTAATCCGAAATCCGTAGAGATCAAGACCAAAAAGGGGAGTACTGGAGTAGCACAAGATATATTTGCAGAATACGAAAAGGGAGGATATGGAACATTGGTTACCGGCCGCAGAGGAATCGGGGGATGGGAAGCTGTTTTTCCTGGCAGTGTATCCAACAGGCTGTTACATACCCATACAAAAGGGGCACTCTGGATCGTTGCATAAATGGTAAGCGTTCACAGGGCACCGCATCTGCTTTGTTGTCGGGCACTTGAAGTACAGGAAGTACGTCTGCGTATCCTCCGCCTCGCATCTGCAGCACCCTGTAAACGCTTACAGTTCGGTAAGTAAAACGAGCATTATAACCCTGTGAACGGTTACTATAAATGGGAAAGAAAATTATTGTATGGACTTGATGTTGTCGATGAATTATAAGTTCGTAGTATAGTTATTTTCATTTTTTGACAGGATCAACAGGATTGTCAGGATAAAAAATATTAAGAAAATCCTGTTGATCCTGTCAAAGAAGTCCGCCCGGAGGGCGCTAATTTAATAGTATAGTTATTTTCATTTTGAACACAATGGAGGACCAAAATGGACCCGCAAAATTTAAATGCTGCGGAACTACGCCGGCTTATACCTTCCGGCTCGCAATGGCGATCAGGAGTAGTACTGGTTGTAGGGCTGTTTCTGGCAATCATTCTTTGGAATCTTTGGTTTACTGTAGAACCGGAAGAGGTCGGGGTGGTTTTTCGCTTTGGCCGCTATGTACGGGAAGCACCCCCGGGTCTTAACTTCAAGTTACCCGATCCTGTGGAAAGTGTCATCAAAGTGCCGGTGCAGCGCCAGCTAAAGGAGGAATTCGGTTATCGCACTCAACAGGCCGGCGTCCAGGTGCGCTATACCTCAAACAACTTCCGAAATGAATCCCTGATGCTTACGGGCGACCTGAACGTTGCTGTAGTGGAGTGGTCTTCCCAGTACCGCATTAATGATCCCTACAAGTATCTAGTCAAGGTCAGAGATGTAAGGACGACCTTTCGAGAAATGAACGAGGCAATTATGAGAGAGGTCGTAGGGAACAGGACAGTGAATGATATCCTTACCGTAGGGAGACAGGAAGTAGCCGACGAGGTAAAAATACGCCTTCAGGCACTGTGTAAACAGTATGATACAGGAATCGCTGTCGACCAGGTCGTCCTCCAGGATGTTAACCCGCCTGATCAGGTAAAATCATCCTTTAACGAAGTAAACCAGGCCCAGCAGGAGCGGGAGAAAATGATCAACCAGGCAAAGGCGGCATATAACCGGGTCATTCCAAAGGCCAGAGGACAGGCACTTCAGGCCATACAGCAAGCCGAAGGATATGCTATGGACCGAATAAATCGCGCCAAGGGAGACGCCAAGTTCTTCGAATTTATTCTTGAGGCTTACAAGAGGGCACCTAAGGTTACCAAGAGAAGGATATATCTGGAAACAATC
>QNAY01000360.1 GCA_003645605.1 Thermodesulfobacteriota bacterium | reverse complement strand
TTTTTCCATATCTCTTCTTAGGTGCCTTATGGTATTTTTCAATTATCTTTTCCTTTCGCCGTTCAGCATTGACTGGAGCATCTTCAGGTAATAGTGGCTTTCCATTTTTTGCTAAGACATCTGCCTTCCACTGTTTGAACTCTTCTTTATGTTCCGTTAGCAATTTTATATCCTCAGGAGCAACGCCTACTTCTTCAGCAAGCTCGGCAACTATATCCTTTTTCATACCTAACTGGTTGACCAGTTTTTCATCACGAACAAATGATTCCGGTAGATCGTCGAGCTTAAGATCGGCGGGTTTATGAAAGTTGCCTTGCTTATCTGGCAGCCACGGGGAATCCATCAATAATCGACCAAAGTTATACGAGATTTTTTCTTGCTTTTTGCTATCTTCATAAGTTTTTCGTGATGACGATTCCACTATTCCGCTGATACAATCCGAGTTTTCTATCGCAATGCGGTTCCATATAAATAGACTTTTCTCAAGCGTCGGATGTTTGAGAGCATATTTCAGCCCATCAATTTCAATGTCCGGGTCGAATCCATTAAGACCACGTTCGTGCCATCCGTGGGAGTCTTGAATGACGACGTGCCCTTTATCATTTTTATTTTCGCGTTTAACCCTCGGACTTACTCCAACCGAGAGCTTTTTGAATAATGGCTCCAAATCTTCAGGATAGGTTTTGTCAAGGAACCAAACATCTGGATTATTTTCAAAGAACATGCGCAACTCATCAGTATTCAAATATATCTCTTTAGCAGCTTTATACTCTTCTCTATTGCCATTAATTGCACGAAGGAATTTGATTGACGGCAATACCATGTTAAGAAGAACAGGGATTAGTTTTCCTGGTTCTGTTTGCTTCTCAAAGTATTCTAAAAAGCCATCTAAGCCTAATTGGGACAATAAAATCTTTAACTTACCGATAGAATTTTGAGATTTGGTATGTAACGGAGTATTCAAGACTTTACTAACTTTTCTCAAATCCTCTATATTTTCTTGAAAATCTCCCTGAAATGATCCCACCGTATATTTTGGAAATACAAATTCAATAACTTCGGCAAACAAATCGGTCTCAAAGAGTCCGAGATTTCTCAAAAAATCTTCTGACCCTTTGTCCTCAAAAATATTTTTCTTAATTGTTGGGAAATTCGTTTTGGAAGAAGATGGCAAATAGGCATTCGGCCGACCATCAGCCCGAAATGGGATTACATGGAAATTGTCTTCAAGTCGCAAAATTTTCTTCTTGCGCAATACCGAATCAGGTTTCTTCCACAACTTTGATCTATCATTCCCAAGAAAATTGTAAAATTGAATAATCCAAGTATCAGTTTGTGCTTGTAAAAATTCATCGGTAAGTAATTCTACAAATGTTTCGGGTCTTATTTCTTCCACATCAAGTTCGTTTATTAAATAAGAGCGTAGGTCGGGGGTCCGGTCTTGCGTTATTTCTCCTGACAACCACTTGATGTCATCATCGGACTGAAACAATTCCCTTAATTGATCATGCGTGAGGAGATTCCTGAGCTCAGCACCGCGAGCCAGCTTTGCATTTCGTGCAGAGACAAAGGCTCCATCATCTGTTGGAAGTAGTTCCTGGTCCAGGAGAGCATCGCGGACCGCCTCGACGATTGAATAAAACATACTGCTTTCATCAAGCTCATTCATCCTCTTTGCGAGTGTTTCAAGTAGTTGAACTGTTAACAGATTTTTCTCTTTTAATATTTGCAACTTTTCTGCAAGCAAATTGGCGAGGCATTTCATCAACCATCGATTCCATGACACATCCTGAATATCTTCGCGGGAGCTTGGCAAAATGAAATCGGCATTGATTAAAAAGGGGAAACCTGTATCAGAGCGAACAGGCAGATACGCAAAAATCTTGCCTATGCTATTTTTATTATCATCTGCCGGGAAGGCAATAGTGACATCTCGCTTGTCTATATCTATTCTTTTCTCATGTCTTACATCCCGTGGCCTATCAACGGTTTGGGTGAAAAGCAAAAATTCTCTTACTTCAGAATATAACTCCCCATGTTTTGTTCCTTCAATCAAAAGCTGTATCAGAGGAGCTTGTTTGTCATCTTTCAGGATTGTCAGATTATCTCCACCATCCGTTTTAATCTGAATTTCCTTGAGCTTTGATAAAAAGAGTATCGTTTCCGGCTCTATATCCTGGAGCATTCCTTCGATTCTCTCATATCCAAAATCCGGCTTGTCAAGCGGCAAAATAATCGTAGTTTGCTTTGGATCAACACCATGCGGAATGTCTTTTATCCATCGAGGCACTATATATCCCAAGCTTGTCTTCTCATCTTTCTCGGGGAAACAAAACTGATAACCGTTAGAAAAAATATGCGGTATTGTCGTGATCCGAAAAACTGATTTGAATCCTATCCCCTTTTCACCGATGTAACCCTGAAGTTTACTCTTGGTTGTTTTACCTATTGCACATATAGCATCTACGTTATCGGGAGAAAATCCAATCTCGTTGTTTTGAACTATCAATGCACCAACGGAATTGGGAGTATTGGTTGAATCAGCTTTTACTAATCGGAAGGAAATGGATGGTTCGGTTCCCTTATAATACTCATTATCTTCAGCGTTTTGAATTAGTTCAAAAATGAAATGGGTATCCTTGGAGTATAA
>QNAY01000359.1 GCA_003645605.1 Thermodesulfobacteriota bacterium | reverse complement strand
GCCAGTAACCTGAGTACGATATCTTCATTGCCTTCAGTTGTAGGAAGTGTGGCTACACGCAATTCCAGGGGCCTGCCGGAGCGAGTCTTGAATTTTATTTTTCCGTCTTGAGGCAGGCGTTTTTCGGCAATGTCGAGGTTAGACATGATCTTGATCCTGGATATTATGGCCCGCTTGTAGTTATATGGAATGGTTTGATAGCGCATGCAATCGCCATCAATCCTGAAACGGACAAGGACTCCGCGTTTGCCTGCCAAGGATTCAATATGTATATCAGAGGCCCTGCGTTGAAGGGCATCCTCTATGGTTTTATTGACTATTTGTACTACTACGCTATCAGCTTCTGATGCTAAGCTATCATCCTCTTCCTCTAATTCTGTATCCTCATCAACCAGATCCAATTGTTCAAACACATCATCATCAGATCCTTCTACGGAATATTTTCCATAGAAATAGTCTATAAATCTGTTAATATCTTCCTTTAAGGAAACGGCAAATTGAAAGTTTTTGGCCTTAAGGACCCTTCTGATATTGTCTGTCTTTGCTAAGTCATGGGGGTTATCCAGCGCAACTATAAGGATCCCTGATTTTTCGCGAATCGGTGCACAAAAATTGGTCCTGAAAAAGTGTTCTTTGATCCCACGCACACAAGATGGCGTGGTTCCTACTTCCAGTTCGTCAAATTCCACAAAGGGACATCGATAGTATTCGCTAAGGGAACGGCCGAGTTCTGTTTTGTCTATGCCAAACTGGTTTAGCAGAATACTTTCTATGGATTTCTTTCCCTGTTTGGCCAGCTCTTTGGTTCTGCCAAGTTGTTCTTCAGAGAGAAGCTGATTACGAATCAGATAATAGAACCGGCCATACTTCTGAGCGGTCTGGGAAAGGCCCTCAAGTCTTTGTTTGGCGTTTCTAAAGGCAGGATCAAGACGGATGATTTGTTCCAGAGCCTCAATGGCCTTGGGCATCGCACCGGTTCGTTCATGGGTGAGTGCCAGCTGATATAGTACAACCAGCCTTTCGTCCTTGGACAGTTGCGTGTCCTCAAGCGCTTTCTCTAAATATTCAAGGGCATCAAAGGGCATGTCCATCTGTAGATATGATTCCCCAATTTTCGATCGAATTACCCCTGGCCTGTATTCTGCTTCAAGTAAGGTTTTCAGTTCTTCTATGGCCTCTGGATAAAAGCCCGCATCTATCAGACCTATACAACTACTGAATTTATTATCCTGATATTCTTTAAGATCTTCAGGTTTAAGATCTTCAAGGCTGGTGGTGAAATCCATTTCCCCTGATGGGACTGTTCTCATGCCATCAACCTGAAGTTTTTTCAGGCGGGATTCTATTTCAGTATGGAAGGGATGAGATTTATCACCTGTCAGTTTCAGAAGCTCTAAACAAATAAGACGGGCTTCTTCATTAAGACCTTGGCTATAATAAAGATCGGCTTCTGCCAACATGGTTTTTAAATTGTCCGAAGTTGAAGTATGATTATTCATTTGTCAGTGTATTTAAAAGGCTTTCCAGCGTTGCCACGGATATTTGTTTGTTCTCTATCTTCAGATTGCCAACCCATTGTCCATTATTTTTTGCGGATGGTTCCCAGAAACACTCAGGAGATACAGAAATGGTCTTTAACGGAGTGTCCAGCATGAGGACCAATCCTTTATCCGCATGGGATAGGACTAATACAGTCGGATTGTCTGAGGGCTGAGAGTGGCTGAAAGATGAAATCGATTTTTGCAATACTGGAAATTCGAGTTTTATAAGCTGTGATTCTTTCTGATTCGATAATTCCCCTTGCATCAATGGCTGAAGCTTTGTCCATGGCCAGGTCTTGAGCTTCTTTAATTTAAAGGTTTCCAGCTTATTAATGCCTTTCTTGGCCCGCCAGGGAGCAGTCCCGGCAAATGCTACATCTTCAGGGACAAATGCCACTTGCTTTTGCTCCCATTGGGCAATTACAAGTTCATGCCACGGGCAGGAAATGCTCGCTGAGGGTGTTTCTTCTTTATCAATTTCCATGGTAATGTCTTCGGCTCGTTGAGCAACATAATCACGCACATCAGAAGATGGCTCGTAATCGCCGGTTAATGCCTTTTCCAATATTTTCTTTTGTTCTTCAAGCCTGTTTTTAATATTTTGCTGAAAATGATGTAGCTTTTTCATCCCCTGAGTCCGGGCAAGAAGCTTTTCAACTGGTAAAATGTAACTTATACAATCATCAAGGATTTTGATGTGGGATTTGACTGCATCTACAAGCACCGAGTGCTCGTGGAACTCCGGCTCAATGGCCGCTGCCTTTTCTTGTGTGTCTGCCTCTAAAATGGAATCTTTGATCTGTTCCTGTTGATCGGAAGATTTTTCTTTTTGGGCAATTCCCCGGGTATCATCTTCAAACCCTGGTTCAAGATCATCGATATCCTCAATAAGGCGTTCTGAAACCGCCTCCTCAGATACTTCGTGGGCAACTTCAGGCACACCCTTGTCTATGGCTGATTCAAGCTCTTTTTTGACGGATCTCAAGAGTTCCTCTTTAGCCTTTGGGTCCTGCTCCTTGTTCCAAACAAGATTTTTAAAAGTATCAAGGCCTTTCTGCAGAACTTCGGGGCCGAAAGTGGGCATTTTTTCAGGATGGTCCGCCATCCCTTCAAGGAT
>QNAY01000358.1 GCA_003645605.1 Thermodesulfobacteriota bacterium | reverse complement strand
TACTGAAAATACAGGCATTAAAGATTTCTCCCTACGGTCGAAATGACAAAAAGAGGGGTTTTCGTTCAGGCACTAAATAAGTAAAATTTAATAGGAGAAAAAAATATGAAAGAAAAAATCCATCCAAAATACTATAACTGCAAGGTAAGATGTGCCTGTGGTAATGAGTTTGAGATAGGTTCAACTCAGAAAGAGATAAAGGTAGAAATTTGCTCCAAGTGTCATCCTTTCTTTACAGGCAAACAGAAACTGGTCGATACTGCCGGGAGGGTGGAGAAATTTTACCGCAGGTATGGTGAGGCTGCGGGAAAACAGGCCTGAGTCGTCATAACAATAGACTCCTGAATGTTAGCTAAACTTCAAGAATTAGAGAATAAATATCTGGACTTAGAGCAAGAACTCAGCGACCCTGATTTACTGAAAAATCAAAAAAAATATCAGGAAATTGCAAAAAGGCATGCCGATCTGAGGGTAATAGTTCAATCTTACCGCCAAGACCGCGACATACTGGAACAAATCGATGAAAACAGGGTCTTGCTCGGTGATCCTGACCCGGAAATCCGGGAACTCGCACATTTAGAGATCGAGGAGCTTGAAGAAAAAAGCAGGAAACTCGAGGAGCAAATAAAACGCCTTCTCCTACCCAAGGATCCCAATGACGAAAAAAACGTGCTTTTGGAAATTAGGGCCGGTACAGGCGGAGACGAGGCTGCCCTTTTTGCATCGGATCTGTTCCGCATGTACAGCCGCTATGCTGAGCACAAAAAATGGAAAGTGGAAGTGCTGAACGCCCATCTGACCGGGGGCGGTGGATTCAAGGAAATTATCGCCCTTGTTTCCGGGAACAGGGTTTATAGCTGTTTGAAGTACGAAAGTGGCACACACAGGGTCCAGAGGGTACCAGACACAGAGACGCAGGGACGCATACACACATCGGCCGTCACTGTGGCCATACTGCCCGAAGCCGATGATGTGGACGTGGATATTGATCCTACGGATCTTCGGATTGATGTTTACCGTGCGTCCGGAGCAGGGGGACAGCATGTCAACAAGACAGAATCCGCAGTACGTATCACCCATCTGCCCACAGGACTGGTAGTACAGTGTCAGGATGAACGCTCACAGCACAAAAACAAGGCCAAGGCCATGAAGGTGCTTTCTGCCCGTCTGCTGGACCTAAAACTCACAGAACAACAAACTCAGGTCTCAGATGAACGACGGAGCATGGTGGGCACAGGGGACAGGAGTGAGCGTATCCGCACCTATAACTTTCCCCAAGGCAGGATGACCGATCATCGAATAGGCCTAACCCTTTACCGCCTTGAGACCATAATGGAAGGTGATATAAACGAAATCATAGAGGGGCTTGGCACTCATTATCAGGCGCAGGCCCTGACCCAAAGCTCAGATGACAATAGTCCAGGCACTCCTCGCGGCCACTAAACAACTCTCGCGTGCCCACATAGAGAACCCGCAACTGGAAGCTGAAATTCTACTGGCTCACCTCCTTGGAAAAGAAAGGATATGGTTTCACCTCCATCCTGAATTTCTACTTGAAGATTTTGTAAACGAACAGTATATGGCCCTTGTTGCGCGAAGGGCCATGCACGAACCCACTGCCTATATCTTGGAGCAACGGGAATTCTGGTCTCTTCCTTTTCGCGTAACCAGGGATACTCTGATACCCAGACCAGAGACCGAGTTGATTGTGGAGGTCGCCCTTGCCCTTGTGAAGAGGAAAAAATGGCGCGGGCCCTTTATCCTGGACCTGGGGACCGGTAGCGGCATACTGGCGATAACACTTGCCTGCGAAATCCCCGAAGCCGCTTTAGTGGCAACAGACAGGTCATTCCCCGCGCTGATCGTAGCACAACAAAATGCAAAAAGACACGGAGTAAAATCAAGGATAGACCTGGTACAGGCAGACTGGATCAACCCCTTTAAATCGTGTGAAACCGGCATGTTCCCGCGTAAAAAAGGAACAGCCATCGCAAACCGGGGATTTCATCTGATTGTCAGCAACCCACCTTACGTGGCCAATAAGGACAAAAGGCTCCTGGCAAAAGAAATATTCAATCATGAACCAGAGGGGTCGCTCTTCAGCAAAAAAGACGGACTTGAGGACATTGAAAAACTTATCAAAACCGTTCCCCAGGTACTTCGCAAAGAGGCATGGTTTATTTGTGAAATCGGATGGAATCAGGGAAAACAGGCCATTCAGATGACCAGAGATACCGGAATGTATAAATGCGCAGAGATCAGAAAAGACCTGTCAGGCAAGGACAGGGTCCTAATGGCAAAGAGAAATTGTAAGCATTCACAGGGCACTGCGTCTGCTTTTGTCGGGCACTTGAAGTACAGGGAGTACGTCTGAGTACCAGTACGCCTCGCATATGCAGCATCCTGTAAACGCTTACCAAAAAAGCTCGATCTGTGCGGTTACACGTCAGATTGTACAACATACGAAAAAGAAAAGAATTATCACGAAAGCACGAAATACCGAAAACACGAAAGGGAAGTCTTCGGATCGACATCCTTTAACCTTCAACCTAAATAGTGTCTGAACGAAAACTAACCAAAACTGTCATTTAACCTTCAACCTAAATAGTGTTTGAACGAAAACTAACCAAAACTGTCATTTAACCTTCAACCTAAATAGTGT
>QNAY01000357.1 GCA_003645605.1 Thermodesulfobacteriota bacterium | reverse complement strand
TTCAACAGGTGCTCCGGATAATAAGCGGAACTCATGCATTAATGGCAAAACTGCTTTATGGGGCCGGCTTGCGTCTCCTGGAATGCGTCCGATTACGTATCTAGGACATAGACTTTGGCCAAGACATCCTCTATGTCCGAGGCGGCAAAGGCGGTAAGGATCGGACAACCATTCTTCCACAGAATATTTGCGAAGAACTGCGATTGCATATTGAAAGAGTAACAGATTTGCATCACAGAGACCTTGAGGAGAGTTACTGTGAGGTATATCTGCCCGAGGCATTATCTCGCAAATATCCCAATGCAGCCAGAGAGACACGCTGGCAGTATGTTTTTCCGGCCAAAAAAAGGTCTATCGACCCGAGGTCAGGCCGTGAGATGCGTCACCATGTATTGGAGTCCGGCCTCCAGAAGGCGGTCAAGCTCGCTGTTAAACGGGCCGGGATTCAGAAACGTGCCACCTGTCATACGCTACGGCACAGTTTTGCCACCCATATGTTGGAAAACGGTATTAACATCCGGGTGCTCCAGGAACTCATGGGCCATGCGGATGTTAAGACCACTGAGATTTACACACATGTAATGAAACGCGATATTACTAGCCTCCAGAGCCCGCTGGACAGATTGAGCGAATGACGCCGATCTCCTCTTTGCCAGTTTTCCTAAGTTGAGCGATTAGCCGATAGCCATTAGCGTTTAGCTTTGAAAAATGGTTCATCACGGATTAGTGTGGTAATCCGTGATGAACAGCTATTAGCATTTAGGTGTTAGTAACCTATTTGGAAAACAGGTAATTTCTCAATAAATCCGGGTAACAGTCACTGGATTCCCGCCTTCGCTGGAATGACGATTGGGTGTGAGCGCCTGTCATTCCGGCGAAAGCCGGAATCCATTGGATAGTCGCAAAATATGATTTGCCCGGATTTGTTGAGAAGTTACAAGACAGCTCGTCTATATGAGCTCCAGACGTGCTTTATTGACTCGTACGCTTTTTTAAAGGATTGCGCTCCAATGGCATGAAAAGAAAATGACCACTTTGAATGCAAAAAACATTCTGCTGGTCCATCCGCTTGGCTATCGTACAGAAGCCGCAGGCAGGGACATTTCCAGAATGGCAAACATCATGCCTCCTCTGGGGCTGGCAAGCATAGCGGCCTTTCTCAAAAAACAGGGAAATGATACCGCCATTATCGACTACTACGCCCGGCCTGACTCGGATCGTTTTGTCCGTGATTATCTGTTGACAGAAGAACCGGCCTTTATAGGCGTGAGCTGCACCACATCGAGTTTTCTTGACGCAGTCCGCATCATAAAAATCGCCAAGAGTATCCTGCCCAACATCCAGGCGGTATTGGGCGGTCCCCATGTTTCGGCCATGAAAGAACAGGTCCTGGAAGACTTCCCTGTTATTGATTTTGTCGTTGTAGGTGAAGGGGAGCAGACCCTTGCCGAACTGATGGAGTGTGGAGGGAAAGAGGCTGCCCTGATTCAGGGTGTAATATACCGGGATGCCGGAGGAGATGCCTGTTTCACCGGTTATCGGGACAAAGGGATTGTGCTCGACACCCTTCCGTTTCCTGCCTACGAAGAACTGGAAGGGTATCCCGAAGCCTACAGGCTGCCCATATTCAATTATCCCAAGGTCCCCAATACCAGTTGCATATCCAGCCGTGGTTGCCCTTATGCCTGCAGCTATTGTGATCGGTCGGTATTCCGGCGCAGTTTCCGTTATAATTCAGCCGAGTATATGTATCGGCATCTGTGCTACCTGAAGGAACGCTTCGGGATACGGCACATCAATTTTTATGATGATCAATTTACTTTCAACCGCAAAAGGATTGATGAATTTACACAGATGCTGCTAGACAGCCCATTGGAAATGAGTTTTAACTGTGCGGTGCGGGCTGAACATATTGACTTGGATCTGCTTCGACAGATGAAGGCAGCGGGATGTTGGATGATCAGCCTTGGAATTGAAACCGGTGACGAGAGCCTTTTGGCCCAACACCGGCAGCATGTAAACCTTCAAGTATTGGCAGACAAAATACGCTTGATCAAACAGGCAGGGATCCGTACTAAAGGGCTTTTGATGATGGGGTTGCCGGGTGAGACGGAAGACAGCATCAAGAAGAGCATGGACTATGTATTCTCCCTGCCCATTGACGATTTTAACCTGGCCAAGTTTACTCCATTCCCCGGCTCTCCCATTTATCAAAACATCCATGAATTAGGAGAATTTGATGAAGACTGGGAAAAAATGGACTGCATGCACTTCCAATTCATTCCCAAAGGTATGACCAAGGAACAAATGGAGGAACTTTTCCAGAAATTCTACAAGACCCATTTTATGCGCCCGAAAGTCCTTTTAGGTTATGCGGCCATGGCCTGGCGCTCACCTGATAGTTGGTTACGTTTTTTGGAGAATATGGGAGATTTTCTCAGATTTGCCAGAAGCAATAAACGACTTGGAGAGGGCTGAAAAGATGAACGTCGATGTTCATTTTTTTCTCGAACCTGTGAACTTGTGAACCTGTGAACGATATAACCTATGTTTACCACTTGTAAAAAGAATATCTTATAATATCAACAACTTATATGAAGCAAATGTTAAATTACGCCGAAGAAAATTTATCTTAATAGTATCAAATAGTTACGCTTAGCTG
>QNAY01000356.1 GCA_003645605.1 Thermodesulfobacteriota bacterium | reverse complement strand
TTTAACCAGCGCCTGTTTGCTGAATGAAATTATTTGGTATAAGAGATCTTAAAATCTGACGGCTAATTGACCGAAGACCAAATCCCTTTGATTTCGCTCTTCATCAGTCCCATCATCGTCATACTCATCATAGAGGTAGCCAACCGAAAGGATCGTATTGTCAAATACTTCCTGGTTGAAATTGATCCCGTAACGATCTCTTGGGAACCCAAGATGGTAGCAGTCGTTTGAGCCGGCATACTGTAAGGCGATTTCGAGATTTCGCCACCAGTTGTAGTTGTATCCCATCTCGAAATTCCACACCTCTGCATTATTGACTTTACCTTCGTGCAATCCCCCTGCGTAGACCTCGACACTATCAAGCAGCGTCATGTACTCTGCGTCAAAGAAGATGCCTTGACAGCCGATATGGAAATAGGCAGCAGCGCCATCGCCGTAATCCTCTATTTCTAAGTTGTGGTGGTGCAGCGATTCTTCTATCCAGTCGGAATCGGTCAGGTTGGATATATAAGAAGCTCCGACAAGCAAATCCATATCATTATCTTCACATTCATAGGCATAGTTGGCATCGAA
The DNA here is from genome assembly GCA_003645605.1 of Thermodesulfobacteriota bacterium. Classification (GTDB taxonomy): domain Bacteria; phylum Desulfobacterota; class Dissulfuribacteria; order Dissulfuribacterales; family UBA3076; genus UBA3076. The sequence goes on along the minus strand of QNAY01000356.1, from coordinate 2,090 downwards.
ACCGTAACTTTCAATAACGTTGTCGCCACCACCCATTTCTTCTACGTCACCGTTAAAGACGTATCCGGAAAATGTCATCCCCGCATACTCAGCTCCGATCAACAGGGCCTTTTCATTAGTCTCACCCATTAAGAGTGTAAGCGGCGAATCAATGCCCATGTCATCCGGGAAATGCGTCAGGTACGCCCCAAAAGGCACATACATCTTACCAGCCTTAAGAAAAGCGGGTGTTACTTCCTTATTCGCTATGGTGATAATGGCCTCTTCTACATCAAAATTTGTCTCCTCTCTAATACCATCATAAAGGTCTATTGCTCCGGACGGATCTTCATACATAAGGATGGTTTCCGCACTCACCCAATCATTGACCTGTGCTCCAATGCCGATTTCAACACTGGTCATCGAAAGATCACTGTCCTGCCGATAACCTCCATGATTCATATCAGTGCTGTGGTAGGCTGCCCCAAACTCAAGCAGGCCATGAATATGTATGGTGTCTTCTATGTGTCCCAAGACCGATTTTGCCCCCGCATGCTCAGTTTCCGGAGCTGCCTTCATTCCACTGAGCTGATGTTCCACCTGCATGAGTCGATCAGTGAGTGCTTGGTTTTGCTCGATCAGCTCCTGCACCTGTTGATCCAAGTTCCCCTCTCCTGCCAGAGAATTCGGGGCCCACGAAATCATTGCCACTGCCGCAATGCACAGACCTAACAACAGACCCTTCAAGATTTTTGAATACATAATTCTCCTCCCCTTCCTTAAGTTGGTATAATTTGATTACAGCCTAGTTATTCTTCAGTATTCAGACTAGAATACATTAATGTTTTTAGATAGCAACAAGAAAATACTCTGTCAAGGGGGATATTTAAAAAAACTCTCGATCATCCTGCTTATCAGGGCGACAGACCGATAATTATTAAGCTAATAGCTAACCGCTAATAGCTAACCGCTCAATTTAAGTTGAAACCAGTTCAGTGATTATGAGTTGGAGTACTTTCTTTGAAAATACCATTGATGACATAAATTTACTGCATTCGCCATTTCTCCGTTTCACGCCGGATCTCTTCCATCTTTTGCAGCTCGAAGCGGAGGCGACTCAGTTCCTTTTCCAGATTTTGTGTCTCTTTCTGCAGGTCACTTACACTTGATTGCTGCTTGTTGTACTCTGATTTCAATTGGAGGAGTTTTTCTTCAGTGGTCAGAAGTTTTTTCACCAACTTTGCCTCTCCAGGCGTTTTATACTCACAGGTTTCAGAGCGTATGATCCTAATGTATTCATCCTTGGCCCCATCAAAAGCAAACAGATAAAATGCCGCCCTGCATGCATAATCAGGGTCATTGAGTAATGGCTTCAGGTTGGAAATGGCCTCATCAACCCGGCCATCTCTCAAGAGTAGGGTCGCCTCTTTCCATGGATCAGGTATATGGAACTTTTCCTGGAATCCAGTGGTACACCCAACGACCAATGTCAAGAAGAATATGGCAAAACAGACCAGAAGGCAGCCCCTTTTCCTGGTAAAACTGCGACATCTTCTGGTGGTGGACTTTCTACCCAAATCTTGCCTCCATGGGCCAGAATAATTTCTCTGGCAATTGCCAGACCAAGTCCGGACCCGTCTTTTCTCCGTATTGTTTGGATTTGATAAAATTTATCGAATATCTTTTCTGTTTCAGATTTATCTATTCCGGGTCCGGCGTCAATAATACCAATTCTTAACCACTCATTACCATTATCATCGGTATATTCCAAGGTGATCTTTATTTTTCCATTTTTTGGACTAAACCTCACGGCATTGTGTAAAATATTCATAAATGCGTCAAATAGCCCTTCTTCGTCAACCGGTATATTCTTTTTCGGTCCTGATACAGGGACTAGCTCTATGTCAAGATTTTTCCCCTGGGCCATGGGTTCTAAGGTCTGGATGATATCCGAAAAAAACTTTGTGATGTCCAAAGGGCGCTTTTTAATAGCTTTAAGCCTTGCCTTTAGTCTGGAAAGGTGCAGAAGATCATCTATCAGGCCATGAAATCGGCTCATGCTCTCATTTAATATAATTACTAATTTTTGCTGATCTTTGTTTAACTTACCT
>QNAY01000355.1 GCA_003645605.1 Thermodesulfobacteriota bacterium | reverse complement strand
GACAGCAATTCTTGCACTGGAAAATTCGGCGTTTGCCACTTTTCGTCATATATGTGCTTATAGAACTGATATTGCCCGCATTTATTTGTCCATGGCATTTACAATTTTTATTAGGGCACGGTTGATTCCAAAATCGAGCTTTTTTCATGGGGACACCTCCCCATGAAAGTAAAATCTAGAACCTCGCGAATGTCTTGTACTTTTTTCATTTTCAACAAAGTTTTTATTGAATTTTGCGACCGTATCCCTCAAACGTAAGCTACGTGATTACGCAAATAGGCGGTTGAAAGACCATTTTGTAACTAACTGAAAATAAAGTATATTTCTAAATCAAAGTATTAGCGGAAGAGCATCTTTCATTGCTTCGGATGCGTATTTGTGCCGCACAACGAAGAAGAAAGTCGTCCGAGCTGTTGAAGCAGTGATTCAAAGCCATCATGGGGAGGATAAACTCCCAATCCTTTCAGCAGCACTGCCATCCGATCAAAGGGGTTATGCTCCCTTGCAAATCGGATATAGTCGGCACGAGGCAAAAACAAGAACCAGGGCAGGGCACACAGGGGCACAGGAAAGTCTGTGGCGAACAACAGCCTGTTAAACAGCTCCGGATGACCACGCCACCACAGCAAGGCATCCATTCGGTTGGGGAGCGCAAGGGCTGCGGTGTCGCAATACAGGTTGGGATAGCGGCAAAGCATTTGTTCAAAACGCGTCAGAGCCCGCAGGTTAATGAAGAGGCCGCTGGACCCGCTGTGGGCGGCGATCACGGTGACACCCTGCTCCAAGGCAAGACGCAGGCGCTCAAGTTCCCCATGTGCCTGGTGAATCGCGGGTAAGGCAAATTCAAAGCCGGTATGACAGAGCAGCGGGAGACCCAATTCAGCCATCTTCTGATAAAAAGGCAGATGGCGACGATCCGCCGGATCAATTCCCTGGCTGTTCGGCAACCATTTGACTAAGACTGCGTCCTGTTCTGCGTAGCGTTCAAGGGCTTCAAGGGCATCATGTCTGTGGGGATGAATCGATGCACCAAATAGAAAGACTTCCGGAGCCTCCCTGCACCATGCCAGCACATCTTCATTGCTCACAGAGAAGCCGCCCATCGCTGTGAGAGGCTTCCCATGTTCGTCATATGCCTGATCCAGCGCAAGCAGCACTGCGCGCCGCACATGACGGGCACTGCGAAGATGTCTTGCCAGTGTTTCAGTATAAGTCCGTGCAGCCTCCGGTCCTGTCCCGTGCGCACCGGATCGCTTGGCAGCCAGGGCAAACAATGCCCGCCGCCAGCCGTGAGCCTGAATTTTCCCGTTACGCGGCACGGCATGCACATGGATGTCAGTGTATGCGCTTTCCTTACCCGGAACTCTCATGCTCAGATCCCTGATGTGTGAGGCAAAGCCTTGTCCAACAAAATTCCGGCTTGTTGTATCTCCGAAGCCGTGGGTACAGAGGCAAGCCCCAGGCGGCTTACTGAGAATGCGGCCAGACGGTTTGCAAACCTGACCGCAGCCCCTGGGGAATGGCCCTGATCAAGGGCAGAAAAAAAAGCAGTTGCAAAGATATCTCCAGCCCCACAGGGGTCCTTCTCCTGCGCTTTGGGTGCCTGGAAAATACGCTCGCTGCCCTGCCAGAAAAGCCTCGCACCCAGATGGCCCTTAGTTACTACAAAAATCGGCACCACCCCGGCCAAGGCCCGTGCATATGCCAGATTACCATCCAGGTCGCCAAGACTCAAGACCACAGCATAAAAACCAGCCAGTTGCTCCGGGGGCACACGTTGATGGGAAACCATGCCGCTGCTGTCCCAGGTCCTGAACCACCCCTGCAGGGTGGCTACAAGTCGTCCTTTGGGCAAAAAAACCTCCCGGAGTTCCCAAGGACATTCATCAGCCACTGGGGCGATGTGAATGATATCTGCAGAATAAAAGGCCTGCGAGACCATATTGGGTTGGATGCGACGGGCAGCGGCAAGTAGCTGCTGAATTCTGCCGGATGGGGTATCCTGGTTGCGAAAGGTAGTAGTCGTCGGAGAATCGAGGATGTGAATGGTTGCCCCTGGAAGGACTTCGTGTACAGGCTCGTCCCGTGAGCACGTAATGAATACTGTGACGCTGTATCCTAAGGCCATAGCGGTCAGGCCGGCATAAGCTACCGTACCGCCATAGCGAAAGCCGTCTTTGGTAAGGTCTTTGGTAAGGGCCCCCACCAATAAATAGGTCCTTGCATGCATAGGAATAGCCACCTCTATTTTTCAGGCAAACTACTCATGTTTGATTCCGCTAAAAAAACCCAATCTGCGGCGCGCAATAAATGTTGAATGTTGAATGTTGAATGTTGAATTAAGGTATATGTCTTTTAAATCTTCTTCCACAATTCAGCATTCACAATTCACAATTCAGCATTGCCTATAAAGGGATGCATCTCGGGCTTTTTGAGCGGAATCATATTTCAGGGATTTTGCAGTGTAATCATGTTTAAAAAACGCGGCAAGTCACAAATACATGTTACATGTGATGGGTCCCCCATGTTACACTTTAATAGTTAGTGCCTGAACGAAAACTAACCAAAACTGTCATTTCGAGCAAAGCGAGAAATCTTATCGTACTGAAAATACAGGCATTAAAGATTTCTCCCTACGGTCGAAATGACAAAAAGAGGGGTTTT
>QNAY01000354.1 GCA_003645605.1 Thermodesulfobacteriota bacterium | reverse complement strand
TTTCTCTGGCAATAGCAGCAGTTACGTCTTGCGTTTCTTCAAAATAAACCAGCTTGTTCACGTTGTATTTTTCGGTAAATCCTTTGACGAGCTTGTTCTTGTGCTCATAAAGGCGCCGCTCCATGTTATTGGTTACCCCCAGATATATCACTTTATTGTTCCAATTTGTGAACAGATACACATAATATGTCACAGTCATGGGCATTTAAGATTTCTCCCTTCGGTCGAAATGACAATATGGGCGTGAACGCTTACAAAAATTTTAAGGACGTCTTCGGCACTCATTCCACTATGAATAGATAAGCCATGTGATTCAATTACCTGATTAAACTTTATGTGGATTGGATGGGTGGAGGAGGTACCGGCAGTTTCTCCGGCATGTGTTTGATTGACCTTATCAGCGTTTCTAAAGACTGGTGCATTATTCTTATACCAATCCCGAAACATTGTGCTGGCAATGTGCGGTTCATCCGGATCACTGTCATCAATGACTCCATGATAACTTAAAGTTATTAATGCATCATCCAATTGAGGTTTTAAAGCGGATTCTAAATCAGCTTTTATATCCCTATTTTCTAAGGTTTATATATCTTCAGCCCGAGTCCTTTAAGAGAGGCCTTGAACTTGCTGTCAAATGTCAACACTGCGCTTCCCCTGATGTGGCGGCAAGTCGCGGCGATTATTGAATCGCCGTAATCATGGACGCGCTCCGGCCAGAAGTTGAACAGGGTCTTTGTGTTAATCTCGGAAATGAATTCTACACCCGGCATTGATAGAAATTCCCGGGCCATAACTCTTATGTCTTTTGGGTTTACGTCGTAGACAGAGTCCAGGACGAAAATGAATTCACTGATTACATGGAAGTGACAGTGAATGCATATCTTCAAGCTGGCTGCCTGTTCCAGTACTGATGATACAATCTCCTGCTGTTTGAGATTGCGATCTGTTACATAGGAAATCAGGCAGTTGGTATCAATTACGACTTTTTGCATCACGGTTTCATGTCCGTGCCTGTCCTGGTAGCTCTCAGCTTTCTTGCTTTATGGATATCACGTTCAATATCTCCCGGACCTATTCTGACGATATTCCTGAAACGCAAGAAGTCGGCTTTCCTGGGCTTGACTACCATAGTGCCGTTTTTGAGATCCCATTCAAGTGTATCATGGACTAACAGGCCCAGCTTTTGCCGTATGGCTTTGGGAATTGTGGTCTGGTATTTTGAGGTAATCGTGGTCTGCATGTTTTTTTACCTTATTGAAAAATTCTTACAATAATAACATATGGTAAGAATTATGTACAGTCAAGCTCCCCTTTTCTTGGCCACTCGCTCGCTTCGCTCGCTATTTTTTTTTGTAACCGTTCACGGGGTATGAAATAACTGTAACAATGCGTTTTTTAAGCATTAAATAGGATAAATGCGTTTCGACCCTAAAAGTTACCAGATTCGGGAATTCCTTTAATATCAGAGAGTTGCAAGTTTCCGGTCTAATTTGCAGGATTTGCTGGGTTCTCTAACTACCTGAAAACTAAACATTTATACCCAGTAAACGGTTACTGATACTGTAACTTATCTGGCACTGGAACGCACGGATTGTTTCGCAACAGTAGATGTCCTGGACATATAAAGGCGCTGGTGGGCTATTGTAAGCCGTGAACGGTTACAGAAAAAGATCCTACGCGACTACCTGGACCTGATTGTATACCGGGATATTGTTGAACGTTATAACGTGAAAAACAGGGCGTTGCTGAAGCGTCTTATCAAATATGTGTTCTCTAACATAAGTACGCTGATCAGTTACAATAAACTCTACAATGAATATAAATCATCAGGGTTCAAGGTAAGCAAAGACACGCTCTATAACTACCTTTCCTACCTTGAGGATGCCTACGCCCTCTTCACCATACCGATCTTCAGAGATTCCGTTCACGAAGAACAGCGCCACCTGCGTAAAATATATGCCGTAGATACCGGATTCAAGTCATTGTTTGATACTTCCCTGTCGGAAGATTTCAGCAAGTTGTATAAAAACCTGGTATTTCTGCATCTGAGGCGCAGAACCGATCAAATCTATTATTTCAAGTGGAGGATCAGGAACATCTTCGGCTTTCTGAGGGCCGAGAGCAGCGCGTGTTGATTTCGCAATTTTTATCCGTTAATGAAGAACAGGTCTCAGGAATTGTGAAGGCCCTGCCCATAGTGGCAATGTGGAAAGATGCGGAAGAGCGAATATTAAATGTGGCTATAGGCAAGACAATAAAGTGAATTTTTATTGGCCATTCGTCAGACTGGACATGTAATAATATGGCTGTATGACAATATATAAGGGAAGGAAGTTGACAATACCTGCTGACGGGTCCCATGAAAAGCTCTTGAACAGACTTTCCAAAACCAGGCTGCTGATTCTTGATGACTGGCTTCTGGACGGACTTTTTCTCACACAGACCAGGGATATGCTGGAAATTATAGACGACAGATACAAAAAAGGGCTCACAATCTTTGCCACCCAGCTGCCTGTCTCTAAATGGCACTCAAGGTTTGAAGATCGTAACCGTTCACGCTAATGTGTCATGATTCGCGCTGCCATGTCATTTCGACCAAAGGGAGAAATCTTTACCATCCAGAACTCAGATCTTTCCAGTTTGGGTTCATCCGGTTCACTAATTG
>QNAY01000027.1 GCA_003645605.1 Thermodesulfobacteriota bacterium | reverse complement strand
TTCATCAAGGCTGGTACTGCGAAGAAAGCCACCTAATGGTGTCAGGCGCTGCCCGTCAGGCAGGAGATTGCCCTTAGCATCCATGGCATCGGTCATTGTGCGGAATTTATATATAGTAAACGGTTTGCCGTGAATGCCTGGCCGGACCTGCCGAAACAGCATTGGTGAGCCAATTTTCAAACGCACCAACATGGCTACGATCCCCATAATCGGCAGGATAGCCGCCAGCCTGGGGATTACGACAAAAAGATCTAGTATGCGTTTTAAATACCGGGTGCGAAAAACACCCATCACGAATTTACCTCTCTCCTTTCTAAACAGAAGGACGGATAGCTAATTCTATCTCAACACCTTATAATAATCCTTATACCATGCAATGAATTTTGGAATCCCCTCCTCCAGGGTGGTACTTGGCTTAAACCCTACGTCTCTCATCAGGTCGTCAATATTTGCATAGGTGGCCGGCACATCCCCCGGCTGCAAGGGCAACAGATTCTTCCGGGCCTTCTTTCCCAGACATTCTTCTATTATTTCAATAAAACGCAACAACTCCACGGGCTGGTTGTTCCCAATATTATAGAGCTTGTATGGTGCGTAGCTTGAACTCGGATCCGGTGCATCACCAGTCCAACCGGAATTGGGTTCGGCAGGTCTGTCCAGGACCCTTACCACCCCTTCGACAATGTCATCTACGTATGTAAAATCCCGGCGCATTTTACCGTGGTTGAACACATCTATGGGACGATCTTCCAATATGGCATTTGTGAACAAAAAGAGGGCCATGTCAGGTCTTCCCCACGGCCCGTAAACAGTAAAAAAACGAAGCCCTGTACAGTGTAGCCCATACAGATGGCTGTATGTGTGGGCCATTAGCTCGTTGGCCTTTTTGGTAGCGGCATAAATGGACACAGGATGGTCCACATTGTCATGGACACTAAAAGGCATTCTGGTATTTGCTCCATATACAGAACTGGACGAGGCAAAGACCAGGTGCTTGACATTATTATGCCGGCATCCCTCAAGGACATTCATAAAGCCAACCAGATTTGAATCCACATAGGAATGAGGGTTTATTAGGGAATAGCGCACACCTGCCTGGGCTGCCAGATTGACCACTCCATCAAATTTCTCTTCCACAAAGAGTTCTTCCATTGCAGCTTTGTCCGACAGGTCTTTTCGCACAGATTTGAAATTAACATGTGGTGTAAGCCGGGAAAGGCGTGCCTCCTTGATAGCCGGATCATAGTAGTCGTTCATGTTATCAAGGCCCACGACTTCTCTCCCCTCCTCCAGGAGTCGTCCGGAAAGGTGATATCCTATGAATCCGGCAGCACCGGTAACCAGTATCTTTTTGATTGTATGAGATGATTTCGTAGTCATTAAATAATTCTCCTTATTCCTGCCGGGCAACGGTTCTCACTAGGAAAACTCACTACTCAACTGTTATTTCATGGGCCAATAACTGTAAAGGAATGGTACAAAGAAAGTGATCTACTATCGAGCCCCTTCCCTGAAAAGGATTGTCTTAACGGTCTTAAGTATTATATAAAGATCCAGTATTACAGACATGTGCTTTATATAAAAGAGGTCGTATTCAAGTTTCTTTTTTGAATCTTCCTCTGACGCCCCATAAGGATAGCTGATCTGAGCCCAGCCCGTAATTCCCGGTTGAACAGTGCTGCGCTGATCATAATACCGGATCTTCTTTGCCAGCTCGCTCACGAATTGCGGCCTCTCAGGTCTAGGCCCCACAAAATTCATTTCGCCTTTTAAGACATTCCACATCTGTGGAATCTCGTCTATCCTGAGTTTACGGATTATTTTACCAACTCTTGTGACCCTGACATCATCCTGTTTTGCCCACTCGGCCTCTCCATGCTCTGCGTCCTGTCCCATAGAGCGAAACTTAATTAAAGTAAAGGGCTTGCCGTCCTTGCCCACTCTTTCTTGCCTATAGAATATCGAACCGGGGGAATCCAACTTAATACATATGGAAGTAAGCAAAATGATCGGGGATGATAAAAAAAGGCCAAGAGCTGATATGCATGTACCAATAAGTCGCTTTGTTGCCAACATTACCCACGATTTTTGAAAACCCTTGTGAAAAATCAGCCAACTGGGATTTATCTTATCAACCAATATCCTACCTGTAATCTCCTCATAAAAAGACTCTCCCTCAAGGACAGGCACACCCTCCATTTTACACTCCAGGAGTTCATCCAAAGGAAGGCGCCCCCTGCGCTGGTCCATGGCAACAATAATTTCTTCCGTTCCTGTTTCACCTACCCGCTGGTACAGATTGGAAAAAGAATTAAAGACCACTGTATTGCCATAAGCTTCTTCCGCAGCAGGCACTTGGTCCAAAACCGCGCCTGCAACCCTGAAACCGCAGTCACTATTTTCCTTGATTTCCCGGACTATCTCTTCAGAAAAGGGACCGGATCCTACAATCAAGACAGGAATGGTCCACCACTCTTTTCTAAGCATCCAGCAATAGGCATATCTCCAAAGGCTGCTGAGAAAAATGAAGACAAGCAGGCTTCCCAAAAAGACCCATCGGCCGGGCAAGAGGACCGGAAAGACAAAATAAAGAAATCCCAGAAAAATGGAGGCGCTACCAAGGGCCTGGATCAGGCGGATGGTCATCTCCACATAGCTGAACCCGGACCTGAAAGTATATAGATCATAGTAGTAAAGACACAAAAGGCAGACAAAAACTATCAGAAGCAATCTGGGCCACAGGGGCAGCATATCAAATGCAGAAATATCTCCACCATGACGACAGGCTACTGCCACAACTAGAGAAAGAAACAGAAAAAGGCCTTCACCACTGAAAAAAAACAGCCTTCTGATGGAATATTTTTTTCCAAAAACTCTGATCATAGACCAGCCATACAGATAGTGGGGCCGCTACAAAATGGGGTCCCTGTTTTGAGTTAGGTCTGCTCTCTTGAGCTATAGTAAGGATATTTCTTTTTATAATAGGAATATTTCCCTGGCGTGCTTTCAAAACAGTTAAAGACTATGCCCAGAACCTTATCCTCACCCACCTTGGCAATGGCCTCTTCTATCAAATCCTGATTGGAATAACCATAACGAACCACAAAAACCACTGCATCGACATTTTGAGCAAGGCTCGATGTTTCAGCCGCCAAGTTGACAGGAGGAGAATCCACTATAATAAAACGATCCGGATATCTCTCTCTCGCCTCTTCAAATAGGTGTCTCATTTTATCAGAATTCAGAAGCTCGGCAGGATTCCTCACAGAACGACCGGCAGGAAGAACCGTCAGCTTCATCATGGGAGTCCTGATCAGGTATTTTGATAGGGGTTCATCTGTCTGGAGATATTCTGAAAGTCCTTCGGCCGGCTCAAACCCCAGCATTCGATGCACAGATGCTTTTCTGATATCAGTATCTATCAAGAGGGCATAAGGATCTACACCTTGGGCAATACTTACTGCCAGGTTACACGCCACCATGGTCTTGCCGGCCGCCTCCATGGCAGAGGTCACAAGTATCACCCTGCGATCTTTACCGTCCTTGGGATAAAGAATTTGGGACCGCAGCACCTTAAAGCGCTCTGCAGCGGGAGACTCGGGTTCGTGAAATACCACCAGCTTAGGATCAACCGGCCCCTGAAGGGCCTCTGATACAAATCCGGCCTCTTCCCCGGTCTGAATATCTGTCTTGGAAACATTCGTATCCGGATAGACTGGTTTCGGACTTACCTCATGCTGAACTCGTGCCTGCTTTTGCTCTCTCGACCTAGTCTCGCCGGCTGGCCTTAACTGATCCTTCTTTCTTGCCGGCTCTCTCCTTGCCTTATCCAAGGCATCAGCAATCTTACCCATTTTTCTCTGTACCCTTTAAATAGTGCCTGAACGAAAATTCCGCATTTTTCGTTGGAACCACCTGTGTTGTCATTTCGACCGAAGGGAGAAATCTGTAAATTCCACACGTTATAGCTAACAGCAGATTTCTCGCTACGTTCGAAATGACACAAATAGGTGGTTTTCGTTTAGGCACTAAATAGTCACTTTTTTTCTACATCATTCGCAATTAAGGAACGTACAATAAATAACTTGAACAAATTAACGTCTTTTTTGCCGTCTTCTTCGTTGCTCGTCGATCACATAACCCGTTATGCTCGCTTCTCGCCCCTTGAATACAACAAAAAATCCTGTTAATTTTTGTTCAACTTATTTATTTCCCGTTCCTAACTCATGCGTGACCACAGAATTATCCTTGTCAAAAACATTGTCACTACTAGTTAGATTTCCATCATTCACCAGAACGCCCCACCATAGAAATAGTAATCCCAACGACATAACGATAATCATCACGGCCTTGATGAGTCTGCCGTATCTGCGGCAAAGCGGAATTGTTATACTCTCCGCGTCTTTCTCGTCCTTGCTGCCAGACAGCCGGAATTCACCCGCACACTCCTCGATTACTCTATTGTCAATCCGTTTCAGATCTTTAACATAACCTGTAAGAAGGGCACGGTCTGCCAAGATGTTTGTTAATCTTGGAATACCTCCGGAGTACTCATAAAGGCTTTGTATTGCAGCCTCAGTGAATATACCCGGACCTTTAGCCCCAGACCTGAGCAAACGGGTCTCTATATATTTAGCTGTTTCCTCAAGGGTCATAGAAGACAAATGATACCTCAAGGTTATGCGCTGTGTCAGCGGCCTCATCTCCGGACCGGACAGTTTTTCATCAAGCTCAGATTGCCCCACCAGGATTATATTTACCAGCTTGTGACCCGCAGTCTCCAGATTGGAAAGCAGCCTTATCTCCTCCAACATCTCGTGAGTTAGGGAATGGGCCTCGTCCACGATCAGTACAACGTTTTCGTCACTACTATAAGCCTTTTCTAAAAACTGTGTAAACTTAACAAGAAAGTGGGCCTTGTGTTCTATCGCACCCAGCTTATATGTATCTGCTAAGAGGTAAAAAAACTCCTCTCTTGTCAGTGTTGGGTTGGATATAAAGGCAACCCTTACTTTCTGTGGTATATTTGTAAGAAGGGCATGTATTAAGGTGGTCTTACCAGTACCCACCTCACCGGTTATTACTACAAAGCCTTTTCTTTGAGCAACTCCATAGGTTAGATTAGCCAGTCCCTCACGGTGAATTTCGCTAAGATAAAGAAACCTTGGATCAGGAGAGATGGAAAAGGGCTGTTCATTCAATCCATAATAGCTGAGATACATACGATTCAGAAAAGGCCTTTAAGGGCACCAGGGCCCTTGCTCCACAGAACAAACATGAGGACTATTACCATTGCATAACCCGCCACTGCTAATGAACTTAAAAACAATGCATTGAGTTTCCTTTTCCGCTTTTCCGCATCAGTCAAAAGAAGAGGCAAACAGGCTAATACCGGGATGTTTAACGCCTTTGTCACCTTATCGGGATCATAAAATGCCTTGCTGAGAAACTCCAGGCCAAAGGCCAGACCAAACCCTGTGCCTGCAGCTAAAAGCAATGTCATAGCCAGAATCTTTTTCAGATCGGGCTTGCAAGCCACCACTGGTATTCTTGCAGGATCTATCACCCTGAACTGTTCCCCCTTTTGTCTCCTTTCCAGGGCTGCTGCCTGCTCAGCCTCAATCTTGCGAGTCAATAAGCTTTCATAGGACAGCCTCAAGTTGTCATAGTCGCGCGTGAGGTCAACCAGTTCCTGCTCCCTCTTGGGGGTCTCCTCAATACGCTCCTGGTATACGGCTATCTGTTTACGGACCTTGTTACTTGATTCCTTCACAGCCTTGATGTCAAAATCCAGGCCTTTAAGCTGATACCTGAGCCCCACGATGATTGCATTCTCTGAATCTCCCACATCAACCGGAGATTCCAGATCCTCCCCCTTTTCCGCATCCGCCTTATCCGAGGACAAATTTCTTATTTCCTGCTCTTTCTCAAGCTTGGCAACAAGCCTTTTGACAGTTACCACATCCGGGTGTGTATCAGTGTAGCGTGTTCTGAGAGACTTAAGCCTCGCCTTCAGACCTTCCAGTGTAGTTGGGGCCTGTTGGGGGGCGGCCCCATCCCCTTGGGGATCGGCAACGCCGGGCGCTGTTGCCCTCAAAATGCTTCTCTCTTCTGCAATTTGGCGTTGTAATAACAACTTCCTGTCTTCAGCGCTCCTGATATTTTCTTGCAGAGTCTCAATTTCATCCTGAAGGCGCTGGAGCATAGCCAGATTGCTCGCACTCTGTTCAGGAAGCTCGCCCATATGCTCCATCTTATACTGTTTCAGGCCCTCTTCCCTGTGTTTTAACTCACGATAGACCTTTTCAAGCTCTTCGGACAGAAACTCTGCCGTACCCTTGGCCTGCATCTCCCTTAACTTGAGGTTTTCTTCTATAAACATGTTGGCCAGGGCATTAACGACCTTGGTAATGAGAATAGGGTCCGCCCCCTCATAGGACAAGGTGAAGGTATTTGAACGGGCCGACCTGGGACTGTCTATTTGGATCTTCTTTCTCATTTCCCCAACAACCGTCTCCATCGGTAGACGCTCCCTGGCCTCAGGATAGAGGTTGAACTGCTCAATGATCCGCTCAAGACTTGTCCGGCTGGTAACCTCCTGCCATATACCCCGAACGCGCTCATCAATATCCCCTGTAACTGTGGACCGCACATACTCTACAGGTACCCGCTGCGGCACGACCACTATAGTAGTGCTTGTACTGTAGATCTTTGCAGAAAATAGGCAGTACAGCAAACCGACCAACAGAAACGGGATCATACCGAAGATGATCTCCCACTTCCTGCGCAAAAGCAGGGAAAGGTACAGATAAATGTCGAAAGGCTTCTGTTCACCCTGTTCAGTTGCCATAGAATCCCTACTCTTGAACAAAAATCGCGTTTTTAAACATCTTTTCTGTCTGCGCTCCCATCAGGATCTATCTCCATTCGTAACCGTTCACGGGATTACAACGCCCGCTTTACCGCAACCCACCGAACTGTAAGCGTTTACAGGGTACTGCAGCTGCGAGGCGACGGGTACGCAGACGTACTTCCTGTACTTCAAGTGCCCAGCAACAAAGCAGATGCGGTACCATGTGAACGCTTACCTCCATTCATAGGTGCCTCTCAGCCTTAAGAGTATCAGACTGTCCCGGTATTCATCGTCATCCTCAGAAGAAGATCTTTCCCGCTGGGTCAACTCAAGGGCGCCGGAAAGCCAAGGCAATACCTGATAGGACATGCCTACCGAGACATCCCAGGTTTCATCTCTCGTACGCTCTCCCTGCTCGGCCTTTTCATACATGTATGAAGTTGATGCGTATAGCTCGGCCATTGGAGATATACTGTAGGTGGGAGAAAGGGAAACACCCCTGTACTCTGTAAAACCCTCGGCTTCTGCACCGGAATAATCTAACCTGTAGCCCCCCTCACCACTGAGAGTTACAGAGCCCCTGGAAAAATTGCGGACCAGGTCAAGGCCATATACAGATCCATTGCCTGATCCGGATTCCTTGGGATTTAAGAAGTAGTACCCTAAAAAGCCGCTTAGAGAGTACGAAGGGCCAAAATCATGATCAAAACCTGCGGCTATGCTCTGTACATTGTAGTCATCTCCTTCCTCTTCGGCAGGAGCCTTAGATGAAAACAACACAAATCCATAGTCCATGTGCAGCGTGGTATGCGGAGACCAACGCCATTGATAGCCAAGGTTAAATTCATTTGTTTCGTCGGACGGGTCATCGTCTTTATAGTCTATACGACTCCAGGAACAACCCAGGACGAGACCGTGTGAACGCGTGAGCCAGTATTCAAGCTCCAGAGCAGGACCATATTCAACATCATCTTCAATTTCCGGATCAGTGTTTTGTAAGCGGTTGTCAAGATACGAGACGGTCACACTGTCCTCTTCGCCAAATTGATAAGTAAATCCCGTATCCACTATGTTCCTGGAATACTCATTCCTGTCATGTCTTATTCCTGTATATTCCGTATCCTCTTCCAGCGGTTCCTCAGACCTATAGTAAGTATCCATTATGTGCCAGGAAAGGTTTCGGCTAAGCTGTTGATCCCAACTTAATTCACCCGTATGCCCGATATAGTTATCCTCACTATGACGTCTAAAATTGTTCAGTGACATGCTATAGCCGGCTGCAAAGGTTCTGGTTGCACTGACCTCTTCCAGGCGTAATTCAGGAATGAGTCTGGTAATAAAATCAGAGGTCTCGTTGTCAGAATCCAAATCTATATTGCTGTCATAGCTTTCCTCCAGCTCAAGCGATGGTAAAAAACGCCACTCTGCCCATGAAGTCGCAGCAAACAAAACTGCAAACACAACCAAGATGAAAGCCCGGCCCAAAAACCGGAAAGAACGAAAACCGAACAGTTTCATATCAGTATACCTTATAATATCGAAGCTAAGAAACGACAATTTATCTCCCATTCCTAAGGAACTATTATAGTATCACCTGGTTGTAAGACTATATTTTCCTCCAGATGCTTACCCTTTGAAACATTTTTGTAATCAAACTTTATTCGCGACTGTTTTCCATTTTCCTTGCGCAGAATAACAACATCCCCTTTATCTGCCCATTCTGCAAATCCCCCTGCCAGGGACAGCGCCTGAAGGACTGTCAGATCCTGTTGCAGTGGATACCCTCCGGGAGATAGAACCTGTCCCAATACAAATATATTCTTACTGTGTATTTCCTGGACAACCACGGACACAGTAGGAGATTCCACAAACTTGGCCAAACCTTTCTCAATTTCGGCCTTTAGCTCCAGAGAAGTGAGTCCGGAGGCCTGCACATCATTCAATAAGGGCAAGGTTATCTTGCCATCAGGCCGTACGGGTATTGTGCGAGACAGGTCGGGTTCTCTCCAAACATGTATCTCAAGTATATCAGTGGGACCAATGATATACTCGTCCTCTACAGGGATCGTCTTTTGCTCGGTATTCTTGCCAACATTTGTAGCTGAGCATCCATGACAAAAGAAAACGCCGGCAACCAACAGAACAAAAATCGTCTCGCTTCTTAACCTTACCAAAGCCCACTGAAAAAACGAACCTGTTTTCACCATCCCTTACTCCTTTCGCCCCTTAAAATATTCTTCCCACTCCATGGGCAGCAGATATTTCTTTTTGTTGTTGCATTCCTTACAAGCAGGCACCAGATTGTTCTTAATACTTCGGCCACCTCGTACCAAGGGAACAACATGATCCATTGTAAGACTGGA
>QNAY01000353.1 GCA_003645605.1 Thermodesulfobacteriota bacterium | reverse complement strand
TTCAAAGCATAATCCGTTGGGAATACGCATTTTGGTGCAATCTGCCCGCGGTTGAAACCCTGCAAAAGCCTATCGGCTGCCAGGGAGTGTGAACGGTTACTAACCTACAATTCACTCGAGATGGTCAAACAGATACAAAAAGCAAACCTTTGAAGACTTGACCCCATGCATCACTTGGCTATTTTAAATAAAAGGTTGAGATTGCAGTCAAAACTTTTCGATTCAGTTATAACCTTCGCTTTCTAAGTATTATTGTGCAAGATCAGCACCTTTTTAAGGTAGCCCTGTTTGAGTAGGCCGATATAAATATGGCGCTGATCTTGCGTCTCCAATCACTCAACCATCAAAACTTTTTTCATATGTGAGTTCTGGAGCACCTTCAGCTACTTTTTTTATAATAGAAATTCCAGGACATCTTAGTTCCGGGTCACCATGGTTTCTTGGAGAAGAAAGAGTGACGACTTCAAATCGAGGATTTTGATATAACGGCTTTACGGCTGCTCCAACACCATCATAAAACAACGTATCATGCATCAGAATATGTCCCCCAATTGTAAGCAATTTCTCAAAGTGGATTAATTCCCAAATCACTGTATTATAGCTATGGTCGGAGTCTAATACCAGCAAATCAAATCTGTTGTCCTCAAACAAATGCACAGAATTCTGCGAAAATTCGTGGACCGGGGTAATGAATGGCTCAATGTCAGTACCCTTCCACAAATGTTCATTTTCCCATGGATCAATTGTATAAATATGTCCGTTTTCATTAATGTCTCTTAAAGCTGTTGCAATACAGCATGTTGAGTAGCCTTTGTACGTCCCGGTCTCTAATACACTTTTGGACCTTACAAGGCGAACAAAAGCATACCAAAACCTACCTACTTCCAATTCTACGCTTGCAGTTTCTTGATCTGTACTATCTACACCAGCTTTATACCATCCACCCGTATTGTAATCGTATAATTCTTCATATGTAGCTACTTTACTAGGTAACGCTCCATAGGAAGGCCTTGCCCCTTTTTTGAGCGTCAAATTAGAAAAAATTTTCCGACGTAAGACGGCTGATATGGCAGACTTCAATATATTTCTTCTTCTCATTAAGCGAACCTCTTAATACATTTTAGTGAAACTTTTCGAAAAGGGTAAAAATATTAGGCTGCACCAATTTAAAGGACAGTATCAAGAGATTAAAAATCAAAAACCATAGCAGATAGGTTCTGGTGATTTTTGCTCTGAATTCTATAATTATCTGGACGCACGCTCACCCCACACGAAAATAATGAGGCACAGAACTAAAAAATATTCCAATCCCTTTACCAGAAGGTTGACCAATCATACCGAAGTGGGAATAGGCGTTGGCCGTATTAGAAATTTCTCTCCCCCATTCTATATATTAAAAAATACACTAAATAAGCATCTTTCTCAACCCCTTCACTCCAAACGCGAACACCAAGGTACACAAAAACACTGATAGCTTTTTCGTATCTCTTTACTCCAAATATGGGTAGATTAAATTTGTTTAGACGGACAAATTTGGCAAGACAACAGATTAAACTATACCACAAATTACATGCCCTCATGTCAATAGGGGAAATCTCTCATTTTATAATAAAAAAGGCAGAGACGAAATGGCCCTGCCTTGTTCTTTGAAAATTGTATATGTTTATTTTCTGAATTTCCTGCAGAATTTTGCAAACCCGACTAAAGTAATCAATGATTACGCTGAAAAAAGTTCTTTTGCGGTCTTCGGGTTTCGGCCCCAGGGAACTTCACGACAAGTCAAAAGTAGTTTACACTTTGTTGATCTTGTATTTTGGCAGTGAAATTTGAAACCGGAAATTTGAAATTGGGAAAAATACAAAGATATAGAGACACGTTATCTGATTTCGAATTTCGAATTTCCAGTTTCGACATCGGCATTCAATTCGACAATACACGCTTTTTCGAAAAAAGTGTAAACTGCTAAATGAAGGATGCCACGATATCAATTAAATTATAGAGGTTTGAATGACATTTAGTTATGACATTTTGGTTGTAGGTTCCGGCTGGGCAGGGGCCACAGTGGCACGGAAGCTGGCTGATGAAGGATTGCGGGTACTGGTCTTAGAGCGTCGCAACCATATAGGTGGTAATTGTTATGATGAGTATAATGAACATGGCATCTTGATCCATCGTTATGGACCTCATATATTTCACACGAAATTCCCTCATGTCTGGGAATTTGCCAGCCGATTTACATCCTGGCATTTATATCAACATGAAGTAAGGTCTTATGTAGACGGCATGTTTTTTCCTATTCCGGTTAATTTAAATACTATGGAGATGCTTTACCATAGGAGTTTTACTCGCGAGGAAATGATAAGCTTTATCTCAGAGCGTGTTGTCCATTATGAAGAGCCGAAGAATTCCCGGGAGGTCATTATATCGCGGATGGGTCAAGATATATATGATAAGTTGTTTGCCGGTTATACCTTGAAACAATGGGGTGTAACGGCTGATGAATTGGAACCGGAGGTCTGCTCAAGAATACCCATACGTTACACTCGTGATAATCGTTATTTCTCCGATCCTTATCAGGGCATACCGAAAGAAGGCTATGGACGGCTGTTCCGCCGCATGCTTGATCATGAGCGCATCTCTCTTCTTTTAAAGACTGATTACAGTGCT
>QNAY01000352.1 GCA_003645605.1 Thermodesulfobacteriota bacterium | reverse complement strand
TCCTTGGCAAAGGATAGGTATTGTGCTACATAAAAGGTCCAATTGATTTTTTATATCAAGGTAACTGTTTAAAAAGAATTTTTTAGTATGAATGATCCCGATGAAAAGATTTGACCTGTGACTTTGCCTTAATTCTCCAGTCGGTGCAATGTGTAGTTATTATAATTATGCTTTCATGTATGGGGGATTATGCGTGTCGCATGTGGGGCTTTTTGGGCTAATCAGGTATCGGACGTTTTACAGGGTAATAATGAATCTGTCTTCAGTAAGATGTGTGTAATTTTGGAATTCTCCAAAACTACCCAATAGTTTTTTAATTTACCGAAAATTCTTAAGGAGGATGTTAGAATGGCTGTTTATGTATTTGGACACAAGAGCCCGGACACAGATGCTATAACTGCTGCCATTGCTTGGGCGGAATTGCAAAAGATGCTGGGGGTTGACGCTGTACCATGCAGGCAGGGAGAACTCAATCCTGAAACAGAACTGGTGCTTAAAAAATTTGGTTTTGATGTACCTGAACTTCGTACAGACGTGGCAGGTGAAAAATTTATGCTGGTAGATCACAGCGATCTCAAGCAAGCACCGGACAACTGCGACAAGGGTGAGTTATTGGCAATTGTTGATCATCACAAAATCGGAGATATTACCACTCCGAATCCGATTTTTGCCTGTGTAATGCCGGTCGGATGCACAGGTACTGTTCTCCATGTACTTTATAAAGATGTCTACAAAAAAGAAATCCCGCCAAATGTGGCCGGCATAATGATGTCGGCTATTCTGAGCGACACGGTGCTGTTTAAGTCGGCAACCTGTACCCCTGAAGACAAAGAGGCTGTTGAGGCCCTTGCAAAGATAGCCGGCATTGATAATCCAATGGACTGGGGTATGGAGATGGCCAAGGCCAAGAGTTCGGTGGAAGGTGTTCCTCCGAGGGATCTGGTGTTCCGTGACTACAAAGACTTCGATATGAGCGGCAACAATGTAGGGATCGGCCAGCTGGAGCTGATATCGCTGGATCTGGTAGCCAACATGAGAGATGATCTCTATGCGGAGATTGAGAAGGTCAAGGCTGAAGGGAATCGTCACAGCGTCTTTCTGATGCTCACTGATATTATGCAGGAAGGCACTGATCTTATGGCCGTATCCGATGATGTTGATGTTGTTAAAAAGGCCTTTGGCAAACCACTTGAAGGCCGGACTGTCTGGCTCCCCGGTGTAATGAGCCGGAAAAAGCAGATGGTTCCTAATCTGGAAAAGGCCTTTGCCTCATAGTTCCCAAAAACATTTATTTTAGTGGCCGGGGTATATCCCCGGCTTTTTTTTTGATGATTTTTAAGACCGGAATGTTTATGTTTTATTCGGACTTTTTGTTGATCTTCAGTATCGTTTTTTGCGGCAAAGGCATGAAATAATATGATAAACTATCTTAAAGGAAAAATACTTAAGGAGGAATACAGATGAGGCAAGATTTAAAAGAGCGTTTCATAGATGGGCAGTTTAAATTTATGGATGAGGATTTTGAGGGTTGTATCGCCGTCTTTTCAGACATATTGGAGGAAGAACCCCGTTGCGCCAAGGTATATCAGGCCAGGGCCATAGCATGTCTGAGGTTAAATGATAATGACGCGGCGATCAAGGACATAGACTCCGCGATAGAGTGTGATCCGGAAAATGCCCGGCTTTACTATCATAAAGGTGCTATTTTACTCAAGGCCCAGATCTTGGATGAGGCGCTGAAATGCCTGACCCATGCAATTGATCTTTCCCCCGAATATTTTCCTGCTTACGCATTGAGAGGGGAGGTCTATGAACGCCTGGGTGACAAAGACGCAGCGGGCTTGGATTTGAATAACGCCATGGTACTCAGGAAAGAATCGACAACGGTCGTGGATTGGTAGCTTCAGTAGTGCCATTTGAGTCCCAGATAAGCCTCAAAGGGATCGGCCTCTATCGGACTGTAAGTACCCGGCACTTTATAATTCTCGTCGATTACATTTTTCAGCGCCAATTGTATATCAAGATTTTGAATTAAAACATCGCTGACAGTAATAGTGGTATCCAAAAGCCATTGAGATGTATTGGAATAACGCAACTCACCCTGTTTGTAATATGAGGTCATAGAATTCGCATATTGCAGACGAGCGAAAAAATCTAATCGATCCGAAGGACTCCACAGGAGTCCAATATTGAACAAATTTTCAGGCCCTGTATCAAAAGGTGTTTCCCACGAAGAATAGTACTCTTCTTTCGTACCATCCGGTTTTATGAAGACAAAATCAAGGACCCTGTATTTCTCTTTATCCCCATTCTGGGATAACAAGGTTGTATTGGCCCAAAATCGCAGACTGGGGAATAACTGCCATGAGATATCGAGTTCTCCTCCATATATGTCTTCAGATCCAGGTTTTGAAAAACCGCCGTATGGTTCTTCCTGAATATGGTGACGGATCTCATTCCAGAAAATTGTGGCTGAAAGGGAAAATGATGCGTAAGGAGACCAGTTAAAGTTCATGCTGAGATTTTGTATCTGTTCCGGGTCAAGGCCTCTCCTGCCCACCAGTTCCTGATTATATGGTGTCCGATAGGCTGTACCATAGAGTAGCTTAAGATACCAAGACGGCCTTGGGAACCAATTGATCCCCATATTATGGCTTATTGTCTGATTATACTG
>QNAY01000351.1 GCA_003645605.1 Thermodesulfobacteriota bacterium | reverse complement strand
CAAGAGTCTCAGGAGACCTTTCTTGCCGGTGCCGGAATAATTACCATCTGTAGCCAGGGCCTTACCAGAGGCCAGCAAAGCCGTGCTGAGAACGGCGCTTTTCAAGAACTCTCGTCTCTTCATGACACTTACCCTCCTTAATCTTTCACCAGAATCAGAACTGATATCATTTGACTTCCAGTATCAACGTTGTGGTATTAACCAGAATAGGGGCATACTCATCTGCGGGCAGCTCAAGAAACTCGCCCACAGAGCTTGGTACCTGGCTGTAAAAAAGACTCGCTTTAATGGTTACCGGCCCTGGGGCAATATTTTCCGGAATAGCCCATGTATAGTTCTCGATCTTGGTCTCCATAGGACCGATCCGGTAATCAACCAAAGTGTTATCCGCAGTGTACCACTGGCAGATGGTCATACGTTTCTGAGGATCAAAGAATGGTCGACGAAAGATGCGAGCGCCGTCAGGGCAATTGCCGTCCCGTTTTACCCCTTTGAAGCCCTTGATTTCCATGATCTCCCCCATGGCTTGATATGCCATGGCCCCGGAGTCGGCAATGGTATACTCTTCCCCTTCAAAGTCCTTGCGATTTACCGGGATCTGATAGCTTTTGCCGTCGGCGTCAACGGCCTGCACTTCCAACCAGAGCATACGTTCTTCAGTAGCACCTGAAGGGATGTGATGCCCTGCCTTGCCATTAAAGAGCTCTGCCCGTAGTGTCAGTGTGGAACCAGGAGAGATCTCTGTCTTTTTTGCATAAAGGGCCAGGTCAACAGCACCGGCAAGCTTGCCGGAGAAGTGGGAACCATGAAAACTGTGGTGGGCAAGGTCGGCTCTGTCCTTCCCGCCATGGGCGGACTTACCAGGTGAGTGATACATATGGCAATCCTGACACCGTGTCCCCTTATTGGCATAAGGCCCTGCCTTCCATTCACGATATGTCTCCTTTACCCATGCACCGTAAGGACTTTGCTCATCATGGCATGTGGCACAGAGTTCAGGACTCCTGGTAAACTCCGAGTACTTCACCTCATGGGAAGGAGACTTTGCATCTGCCCTTGATCCCTGCTTCACTCTGTCCGGCTCAATGGTGAAGCTGAAATTAAAGGGTTCTTTTTCAGTTGATCCGGTTATGTTGTGACAGATCTCACAGCTCACGCCCTCATTGGCCCTGGTCCCTGCTTCAGCAGGCTTTGGTGGAATGTCTCCACTTAAAAAGGCAAGAGGCCCGTGGCAGGCAACGCATCCGGCCTTGACACCGGAGACCTTCTCGAGTTTCAGGGCGTGGGGAAGGGCCAGCTTGAAGTATTCAATCTGATCCCATTCATGGGTAAAACTCTGTGACATCAAGCACTGCCGCCACTCCTGATAGATCTCGCTGTGACAGGCACCACACCTCTTGGGTTGCTTAAAATCTTCATACTGGAATTTGCCGGTTTCTGCGCAGTTTCCAATAAACGGGGTCAAAACAAAGAATATTGCCCAAAAAATTATTTTTCCTTTTTTCATAGTGTCTCCCCAGTTAAATGCTACGGTCAACGCTAGCAACCTAATCTGATGAACAGGAGATATTGCCCAAAACACTGCTCAGCGTACGGGCAGTATGAGGCACAGCCAAAATCCATCTTGGGATTCACAAGCCGATGGCCGCATTTTTTGCACAGGCGCACTGTGTCGTCCTTAAAAAATTCTACTTGGCTTCCACATTTTGGGCACCTGACTTCAAAAATGGCCCCTGGTTTCCAGTAACGGCTGTCTTGTCCAGGGCATTTTATGGTATATTATCCAACATCAGCTCGTATCATGGGTTCAGGGTTCAAGGGTTAAGAGGATCAGGGTTTACCGAAAACTTGAACCCGTGAACGGTTACAAAGTACGCAATCACCAGTTCTCACCCAACAGTTCAAAATATGCTTGCGGATGGTCGCAGGCAGGACAGGTCTCTGGGGCAGATTCATCTTCGTGCAGATAGCCACAATTGCGACACCGCCACACAACCTTATTTTCCCGCTTGAATACTCGACCGGCTTCGATATTGGCAGCCAGGTCGAGATACCGCTTTTCATGCTGTCTTTCAGCTACAGCAATGGCCTCAAAGACCTTGGCGATATCTTCAAAGCCTTCCTCTCGGGCCACACTGGCAAAGCCGGGATACATTTCAGTGTGCTCATAGTTTTCACCTGCGGCAGACGCCTTCAGGTTCTCCAAGGTCGTGCCTATGACTCCTGCCGGAAAACTTGCTGATATCTCCACTTCACCGCCCTCAAGGAACTTGAAGAGCCTTTCTGCGTGCTCCTTTTCCTGGTTGGCTGTTTCCTCGAAAATAGTTTGGATCTGGACGAAACCATCCTTTTTCGCCTGACTGGCAAAATATGTGTAACGGTTTCGTGCCTGGGACTCACCCGCAAAAGCAGTGAGCAGGTTTTTCTCAGTTTGACTACCTCTTAAATCACTCATTTGATTTCTCCTTCTTTCCACCAGCCCCTTTTTATATGGGCCTCTTTTTCTGTTTCTGCCAGCTCCCCGATCTTATAACCGGAATATCTTAAGACACCATAGAGTACGCCGCAACCGGCATCCTCACGCGCAATGTCTCCTTTATCGGCAAGGTCAAGCATTTTTTCTGCGAGTTTGAGAGCTTTCTTAATGTTTTCATCACAAGGCTTCATTGTCTTGAT